>JAQSWL010000016.1 GCA_029266655.1 Candidatus Midichloriaceae bacterium
CTTCTACTGATCGGGTATTTCCTGCTCTCTCTCATAATTAAACCCTCTTTTATTGGTTTAATTATTCTACTTCAATTTTGCTTTAATTTAAATTATTTTGTTAACACTGCCATATAATACCTCTGCAGGGAGGCAATTTATTTTATAATAAAGTCAATAAGTTCATTCCTTCTTTTTTAATTCCTTACGTCGAGCTGAGGTTATAAATAGCTTAATGCATCCTTATGTCGAGCTGAGATTAGCATTAGTTACCAGATGATGCTTCATCAAATTGCTCAGCATGCTCCTCTGAGGATTGATTAGCGGTTTCTTTTGCCATCTTCTCAAGCTTTTTATCCCTAACATGCGCAGCTTTTTGTATCTTACCTACAAAATACCCTGTACCAGCTGGAATCAATCTACCCACTATCACATTCTCCTTAAGACCTCTAAGGTTATCAATCTTACCAGCAACAGCTGCCTCGGCTAATACTCTAGTAGTTTCTTGGAAAGATGCTGCAGAGAAGAACGATCTCGTTTGCAACGAAGCTTTCGTGATACTCTGCAAAATAGGAGCAGCTATAGCAGGCTTATATCCCTTATGAATTGTCCTATCGTTTATCTCATCCAATTCAACTCGATCTATTTGCTCACCGGTAAGTAAGGTAGTCTCACCAGGGTTTATAACTTCAACCTTCTGCAACATTTGTCTCAAAACAACTTCTATATGTTTATCATCAATTTTTACACCTTGAAGTCTATATACCTGTTGAATTTCCTGAGACATGTAATTAGACAATGCCTCCACTCCCATAACTCTTAAGATATCGTGCGGAGAAGGATTACCCTCCATCAACATATCACCTTTAGAAACATAGTCGCCTTCGTTCACAGAAATATGCTTACCTCTTGGGACAAAATATTCAACTGGTTGATTGTTTGTTGGGTCTTCCGGCCTTATTATTATGCGACGCTTAGATTTATAATCCTTACCAAATTCAACATAACCATTAATCTCACTAATAATTGAATGATCCTTAGGCTTACGAGCTTCAAACAATTCAACAACGCGAGGTAAACCTCCGGTAATATCTTTAGTCTTAGTAGATTCTTTAGGAACACGGGCAATTATATCACCAGCTAATACGCGCGCTCCATCATTAATACTCAAAATAGCATTTAACGAAAGATTATATTTGGCTTCTAAGCCATTCGCAAGAGTCAACACTTGACCATTTTCATCTTTCAAAACTACTCTAGGCATTAATTCAGCGCCCCTAGCTTGTTGCTTCCAGTCAATAATAACCCTGTTGGTTATACCAGTTGCTTCCTCTATAACCTCTTTGACAGATATACCATCCACCAAATCCACAAATGAAGCAGAACCTGATTTCTCAACTATCACAGGTATAGTGTATGGATCCCATTCCGCTAGCTTCTGGCCAGGCTTCACCTTGTCATCTTCAACAAAATTCAAGCGAGCTCCGTAAGGCACCTTATAGCGAGATTTCTCGTTGCCTTTATCATCTATAATCACCAGCTCACAGTTTCTGCTCATAACTATGTTACGGCCTTCACTGTTAACCACTATATATTTATTGAGAATCTTAATAAGACCTTCATGTGACGCAATTATACTAGATTGAACTGCACCTTTTTGTGCTGCACCACCAATGTGGAAAGTTCTCATTGTTAGCTGCGTTCCAGGTTCACCTATCGATTGAGCTGCAATTACACCAACTGCTTCACCAATATTAACCAACAATCCAGTAGCAAGATCTCTACCATAACATTTTGAACAAATGCCAGAGTGTGTTTTACACATTAGCACAGATCTAACTTTAACCGCATCAATTCCTAAAGAGTCTAGCATCTCAGCAGAGTCTTCATCTAACATTTCTCCGGCTTGAATAATTACTTCATTATTCAAAGGATTTTTAATATCTGTAGCAACAGTTCTACCTAAAACTGACTCAGAAAGAGGAACTATAACCTCACCAGCCTCAATAACGGGTTTAACTATTATCCCATCAACAGTTCCACAATCATGTTCTACTACAATACAATCTTGAGAAACATCCACAAGTTTACGTGTTAAGTAACCAGAGTTAGCTGTTTTAAGAGCAGTATCAGAAAGCCCCTTACGCGCACCGTGAGTAGAGTTAAAGTACTCCAACTCATTTAAGCCTTCTTTAAAGTTAGAAATAATAGGGTTTTCAATAATTTCACCTGATGGCTTGGCCATTAACCCACGCATACCAGCTAACTGCTTGATCTGAGTTGCAGAACCCCTAGCACCAGAATCCGCCATCATAAAGATACTATTAACTTTACGCTGAGCAGAAGCTCCATCAGATCCCTTAGGTATTACAGAAATTTCTTTCATCATGTCGCTTGCAACACGATCCGTACATCCACTCCAAGCATCAATAACTTTATTATATCTCTCCCCTCTAGTTATCAATCCATCTACATACTGATTTTGATAATTGTTAACTTCCTCAAGGGTTTTTCCAATGTGCATTTTCTTAGAAGCTGGAACTAATATATCATCTTTACCAAATGAAATACCTGACTTACAAGCAAATTGGAAACCTGTTTGCATAATATGATCTGCAAAAATTACCGCTGCTTTCTGCCCACAATGTCTATACACTGCATCTAGAAGTTTAGATATTTCCTTCTTGGTCAATACTTTATTAACCATTTCAAAAGGTATCTGTGAGCTCTTAGGAAGAAGTTCAGAAAATATAACTCTACCCGGTGTAGTCTCAACTACGAAAGTCTCAATTTCACCATCCACAAGATGCCTTGTTCTAAGAGCTTTAACCTTAGCATGTAGAGAAACAGTACCTGCTGCAAGAGCATGCTCAACTTCACCTACATCTGAAAAAATGCTACCCTCACCTTTTTCATTATCAAACATTAAGGTAAGATAATAGAGCCCTAATACCATATCTTGGCTAGGTACAATAATTGGCTTACCATTTGCAGGGCTTAATATATTGTTAGTAGACATCATAAGTGCACGCGCTTCTAGCTGTGCTTCTATAGAAAGAGGCACGTGAACCGCCATTTGGTCACCATCAAAGTCCGCATTAAATGCTGTACAAACCAGAGGATGTAACTGTATAGCCTTACCTTCAATTAGTACTGGTTCAAAAGCTTGAATACCCAATCTATGCAAAGTTGGAGCACGGTTTAAAAGTACCGGGTGTTCACGAATAACTTCTTCAAGTATATCCCATACCTCAGGTCTTTCCATCTCCACCATTTTTTTTGCTGCTTTCAGAGTTGGAGCCATACCATAGATTTCTAGCTTAGAATATATGAATGGTTTAAACAGCTCTAAAGCCATCTTTTTAGGCAGGCCACATTGGTGCAATTTCAATTCGGGACCAACAATAATTACTGACCTTCCAGAGTAATCAACCCTTTTACCCAAAAGATTTTGTCTAAAGCGACCTTGTTTACCTTTCAGCATGTCTGAAAGAGATTTCAGAGGACGCTTATTACTTTTAACAGCACGTGTGCGTCTACCGTTATCAAATAATGCATCAACAGATTCTTGAAGCATCCTTTTTTCATTACGAATAATAATTTCTGGCGCTCTTAACTCTATTAATCTCTTTAATCTGTTATTACGGTTAATAACCCTTCTGTATAGCTCATTTAAATCAGAGGTAGCAAATCTTCCACCATCAAGCATAACAAGTGGTCTAAGATCTGGTGGAATTATAGGTAATACGTCCACTACCATCCACTCAGGTTTATTTCCTGAGTCAATGAAATCTTCGATAAGCTTCAGGCGTTTAGCTGTTTTTTTGCGTTTAGATTCAGAAGAGATATCGACTAAATCCTCTCTTAATTTCATTTGCTCTTCTTTAAGATCAATCTTTTGCAACAATTTCTTGATAGCATCAGCACCAATATTTGCTTCAAAAGTATCTTCACCGAAAGTATCTTGAGCATCATAAAAATCTTGTTCTGAAAGAATCTGTCCTTTTTGAAGGCTTGAAATGCCTGGATCTATAACAACATAACTCTCAAAATAAAGCACTCTTTCTATGTCTTTCAAAGGCATGTCGAGAAGCATGCTAATTCTAGATGGCAAAGAACGTAAGAACCATATATGCACAACAGGAGCTGCGAGATCTATGTGCCCCATACGTTCACGTCTTACTTTAGAAGTAGTTACCTCAACACCGCATTTTTCGCAGACAATACCACGGTACTTCATGCGCTTATATTTGCCGCACAAGCATTCATAGTCTTTAACAGGCCCAAATATTCTAGAGCAGAATAACCCACCTGGTTCAGGCTTAATGGTTCTATAGTTAACAGTGTCAGGCCTTTTTACTTCTCCAAAAGACCATGATCTGATTTCTTCAGGACTAACAAGGGAAATTCTAATCTGATCAAAATTTTGCGCACTTGTATCATTGCCGAAAAAATTAAATTCACTTACACCCATTCACAACCTCTAAAACCATAATTATTTAATAAAGCCTTTATTGCGCTTCACTAGCATTATTATCTTCATCATCACTGTTTTGCATTTCAACGTTCAAACATAGTGATCTAAGCTCTTTTACCATAACATTAAACGATTCAGGCAATCCGGAATTAAAGTTAGAGTCTCCTCTAACAACAGATTCGTATATCTTGATTCTTCCTGTCACGTCATCAGATTTCACCGTAAGCATTTCTTGAAGCGTATATGCAGCACCATAAGCTTGCAATGCCCAACATTCCATCTCACCAAATCTCTGACCACCAAAGTGTGATTTACCACCAAGCGGCTGTTGAGTAACAAGACTGTACGGCCCTATAGAACGAGCGTGAATCTTATCATCAACAAGGTGATCAAGCTTAAGCATATATATATACCCCACCGTGATAGGACGCTCAAATTTCTCACCAGTCTTACCATCTATAAGTGTTATCTGGCCAGACTCAGGTAAACCTGCTCTCTTCAATAATAGAGAAATGTCAGCATCTTTAGCACCATCAAACACAGGAGTAGCATGAGGAACGCCTTTTGATAAGTTAGAAGAAAGCTCTACAATTTGCTCATCCGTCATTTGTTTAATGTGCTTTCTGAAATCTTCATCGTTTTTATCACAATAAACTTCCAAAAGTTTGTCTCTAAGCTTAGCAGCATCAGCCTTTTCCTGGTAATTGGCAAGCAACTCATTAAATTGTTTACCAAGACCAGCGCAAGCCCAACCTAAATGTGTTTCAAGAATTTGTCCCACATTCATCCTAGATGGAACACCAAGAGGATTTAAAACTATATCCACTGGAGTGCCGTCTTCTAAAAATGGCATATCTTCTATAGGCACAATCTTAGACACAACACCTTTGTTACCATGACGACCAGCCATTTTATCACCAGGTTGAATCTTTTGCTTTGTAGCTACATAAACTTTAACAACTTTTAATGCGCCTTGTGGCAAATCATCACCACTTTGCACTTTGTCAACTTTACGCTTAAAGTTCTTATCCAGATCATCTATAGATTTCTCATAGAATGCACGTAACTTGCTCAACTCTTTCATCACTTTTTTATCAGCAACAGCAAGAGCCCAAATTTGTTTTTTCGGCAAGTTCTCAAGAACACTGTCATCTATCTCAACACCTACCTTAATTTGTTTAGGTGTAGCAGTTGCCTTGTGACCTATCAATAACTCACGAGCTTTACTAAAAGAGTAGTTTTCAATAATAGCAAGTTCTGTGTCTCTGTCTTTAGCTAAGCGCTCAATTTCATAACGTTCTAATGCTATTGCACGCTCATCTTTGGCTACACCACGACGAGTGAACACTCTAACAGAAACAACTGTACCACGAACTCCAGGCGGAACACGAAGCGAAGAATCTCTAACATCAGATGCTTTTTCACCGAAAATAGCTCTAAGAAGTTTTTCTTCGGGTGTAATTGGAGATTCACTCTTAGGAGTAACCTTACCAACCAAAATATCACCTTGTTTGATCTCAGCACCAACATGCACAACACCGATTTCATCCAAATGACGCAAATTTTCTTCGCCCACATTTGGAATATCGCGGGTGATTTCTTCTGGCCCTAAGCGAGTATCTCTAGCTATCACTTCAAATTCTTGTATGTGAAGCGATGTAAAGATATCTTCACTCACAACCTTTTGTGAAAGAAGAATAGAATCCTCATAGTTATAGCCATTCCAAGGCATAAACGCAACTAACACGTTTCTACCAAGAGCTAATTCACCTAAGTCTGTACTTGGTCCATCAGCTATTATATCACCAGCTCTAACACGGTCCCCAACTTTAACGATTGGGCGCTGATTAATTGCAGTGTTTTGGTTTGATTTCTGAAATTTAGTTAAGCTGTAAATATCAACTCCACTACTATCTTCATCGCTAACACCAAATTTTTCAGACCTAATCACTATACGATTAGCATCAACTTGGTCTACAACGCCATCACGATCAGCTACAACTGTAGCACCAGAATCTTTAGCAACAATTGCCTCCATCCCAGTACCTACCAATGGTGCCTCTGCTTTAATCAAAGGAACAGCTTGGCGTTGCATGTTCGAACCCATCAAAGCTCGGTTAGCATCATCATTTTCCAAAAATGGAATCAATGACGCAGCAACTGAAACCAACTGTTTTGGCGATACATCAATATACTGAATTTCTTCAGGCTTAGCCAAAATTGTTTCACCATCTTTACGACAGCTCACAAATTCTTGAAGCAATTTACCAGCATCATCAATTTGCGCACTTGCCTGTGCGATTGTATATTTAGCTTCTTCAATGGCAGATAGATAATCTACATCATCTGTAACCACACCATCTTTAACTCTTCTGTATGGACTCTCTATAAAACCATATTTGTTAATACGTGCATATGTAGAAAGCGAATTAATAAGACCAATATTAGGACCTTCCGGGGTTTCAATCGGGCAAATACGACCATAGTGCGTTGGGTGAACGTCCCTAACTTCAAAGCCAGCACGCTCCCTAGTTAAACCACCAGGTCCAAGAGCAGATAAACGCCTTTTGTGTGTAATCTCAGACAATGGATTGGTTTGATCCATAAATTGAGAAAGTTGCGATGTACCAAAGAACTCTCTAATTACAGACATTAACACCTTAGCATTCACCAAATCATGAGGCATAACCGTGTCTATCTCAACAGAACCTAGACGCTCTATTATTGCACGCTCCATTCTGATCAATCCTAAACGGAATTGATTTTCTACCAATTCACCTACCGATCTTACACGACGATTACCAAGGTTATCGATATCATCAACTTCTCCAAAGCCATCTTTAAGACCTATAAGGTGCTTTATAATAGCAAGTATGTCTTCTGTTGTCAGTACTGTCACATCTTCTGAAGTTTTCAGATTATGCTTAGTATTAATCTTCATTCTACCTATTGAAGCTAGATCATATCTATCTTGTTCAAAGAATGAAGCTTTAAATAATGCCTCAGCAGCTTCAGGTGTTGAAGGCTCCCCAGGGCGCAATACTTTATAAATATCAGCAAGACTCTCTTCTTTGCTCTCGTTCTTGTCTAATACTAAAGTGTTTCTTATGTAAGGACCAACGTTAACATAGTCAATATCCAAAACCTTAAAGTTCTTAATTTTCAGTTCAGAAAATCTTTCAAGGGTATCTGCAGTAATTTCATCACCCGCTTCTAGAATAACTTCGCCTGTTTCTGTATCTAAAATATCTTCAGCAGAATATGAACCTATTATATCTGCAGCACTAATTAAATATTCGCACTCCGGTGCTTCGGCAAACTTAGCAATCATTCTAGGGGTAACTTTTGTACCAGATGCAATAATAACTTCGCCTGTTTCAGCATTTACAATATCATTATAGATCTTAATGCCTTTAAATTTAGCAGCATTGAACTTAGCTTTCCAACCACCTTTTACTTGTTTGTATGTAATAATGTTGTAAAACTCTTTGAGAATTTGCCCTCTGTCAAATCCAAGGGCACGCAATAATGTAGTTACATACATCTTACGCTTTCTATCAATTCTGAAGTAAACTATGTCTTTTACATCAAATTCAAAATCTAACCAAGATCCACGATAAGGTATAATTCTTGCAGAATATAAGTATTTACCAGAACTATGTGATTTACCTGAGTCATGATCATAAAACACACCTGGCGAACGGTGCATTTGTGAAACAATAACACGCTCAGCACCATTAATTATAAAAGTACCGCTGGCAGTCATAAGAGGGATTTCACCCATGTAAACTTCTTGCTCTTTGATGCCTTTAATCTCTTTAATTCCAGCTTCCTCATCGATGTCCCACACTATTAAGCGCAGGGTAACTCTTAAAGGAGCAGCATAATTAACACCACGTTGGATACACTCATCAACATCGTATTTTGGCTTGTCAAGATCATACTTAACATATTCAATTGTAGCGCGCCCATCATAATCATTTATCGGAAAAATTGTTTTAAAAACATTTTCTAAACCAGAATTAGATCTTTGATCTGCTGAAAGAGAATATTGCAAAAAAGATTCATATGATTTTTTTTGAACTAAAATCAAATTTGGGATTTCAGCAACGCTCTTAGTTTTGCCAAACACCCTTCTTATTCTTTTTGCGGAAGTAAAAGAAATAGGTGTGTCAGATGAATAATGTACCACGCGGAACCTTTATATTATAGTTCTATCTTTATAACAAAGTTAGGGTATATTAAACGAGATAATACACCCTACAAATTAAAACTTACCGATCAGTATGTTACTTAAGTTCAACTTTAGCGCCGGCTTTTTCTAAAGCTTCCTTAATTTTACCAGCTTCATCTTTAGAAACGCCAGATTTAACAGATTTAGGCGCACTTTCCACTAGGTCTTTAGCTTCTTTAAGGCCTAAAGCTGGATTTATAGTTCTAACTTCTTTAATAACGTTGATTTTATTAGCACCAGCGTCTACCAAAACTACATCAAATTCAGTTTGCTCTTCAGCAACAACAGCAGCAGCAGCTCCTGGAGCAGCAACAGCAACTGGAGCAGCAGCGCTAACTCCCCATTTTTCTTCTAACATCTTTGCTAGCTCAGACGCTTCAAGAACTGAAAGCTTTGATAACTCTTCTACTAAATTTTCTAAATTAGCCATTATATTTTACTCCTTAGTTTATAAATTAATTCCAATTATTGATTATTTTTTTGCATGAGCATCAACAACTCTAGCCAACTGAGCACCAGGGGCTTGCAAAACTGCAGCAATTTTCGAGGCAGGGGCCTGCAATAGGCCTATTATCTTACCTCTCAATTGATCAAGTGAAGGAAGATCAGCCAATTGTTTAACCTGAGCCGGGGTCAAGAAAGTATCCCCCATAATAGCACCGCTAACTTTTAGCTTTTCATTTTCCTTAGCAAAACCATCGATCGCTTTAGCAGCAGCAACCGGATCATGAGAATAAGCAATCGCTGTAGGACCAGTCATAAATTTGGATAGCTCTTGGAACTTGCTTCCTTGAAGAGCCAATTTAACCAAACTATTTTTAGCTACGCGAAATGAGCTTTGTGAATCTTTGATTCTTCTACGTAAAGCTCGAGAGTCTTTAACTGTAAGCCCAGCATTTTGTGTTATAATAACAATGCCCGTGTCTGCAAAAACTTGTTTAAGTTCTTCAACTACTTTATATTTTAACGCTTTCTCCACCGCAATTTTCCCTAATTTTATCACATTATCAATACGTATAGGTTGGGCATACTATCCCACGATTTTGCCCAAGTCAACCCTAATTGAAGGCCCCATTGATGTTGATAGGTAAAAATCTTTCATGTACGTTCCTTTAGAAGCAGATGGCTTAGCTGCCAAAACTGCGCTATATAAAGCAATGATGTTTTCTTTAAGATCTTTAACACTAAAAGAAACCTTACCTACAGCAGCTTGTACAATTCCTGCTTTTTCAGTCTTATACTCTACCTGACCAGCCTTAGCTCTTTTTACAGCACCTTCAATATCTTCAGTTACTGTACCAAGCTTTGGATTTGGCATTAAGCCCTTTGGACCCAAAACTTTACCAAGCTTAGACAATTGAACCATCATATCAGGAGTTGCTATGCATACATCGAAGTCAATTTTCCCTGCCTTAACAGTTTCAATTAATTCTTCTGAACCGCAAACATCTGCACCTGCTTTTTCAGCTTCCTTAACTCTTTCAGCTTTTGAAAATACTGCAACTCTAACAGATTTACCCAATCCATTAGGCATTGCCACTGCGCCACGAACCATTTGGTCTGTCTGCTTAGGATCAACACCAAGTTTCATGGTCACCTCAACAGATTCATCAAACTTAGCTTTGGCCTCAGCACTATATTTAGCAATAATCTCTAAAGCTTGATCTAAAGAATGTTGAGCATCTTTAGTAACCAATTCTCTAGCTTTTCTAATTCTTTTACTAGCTTTCATATCTCGTTCCTTCAAAACCTAATTATATAACCTTAACACCCATGGAACGGCATGTACCGATCACCATCTGGCTAGCAGCTTCCAAAGAATCTACGCCCATATCTTCCATTTTTATCTTAGCGATTTCCGTTATTTGATCCATGTTGATATTACCAACGAAATCAGTTCCTGGCTTTTTAGAAGCAGAGTTAAGTTTCAATGCTTTTTTAACTAAAACAGGCACTGGCGGCTTCTTAAGAATCATGCTGAAAGACTTATCAGCATAATATGAAATAATTACAGGAGTTGGCATACCTGGTTCAATATTCTGTTTCTTGCAAAGGTCATTAAAATCTTTACAGAACTGCATTATATTTAAACCCCTTTGCCCCAATGCCGGACCAACAGGAGGCGAAGGATTCGCCTGATGCGCTGCTATTTGCAAGGAAATTTGACCAACTGGCTCTTTCTTTTTCACTTTAGTGCTCCACTTTATTTAATTTTTTCAACTTGATGCAATTCTAGCTCAACCGGAGTAGCTCTACCAAAAATGGAAACAGATACTTTTAGCTTCTTCCTAACCACATCGAATTCATCAACCACGCCCGTAAATGTTTCAAACGGACCTTCTATAATTTTAACGTTTTCACCAACATCAAAAATAATGTCAACATCTTTAGCAACAGAACCAGCTTCCACCTGCATCAATACAGCCTTAACTTCTCGCTCTGGCACAGGTAAAGGACGTCCATTCCCGCCAAGGAATCCAGATACTTTAGGCGTACTTTTAACTAAGTTCCAAGAAACATCGTCTAATTGCATTTTAATCAATATGTACCCAGGGAAAATTTTCTTCTCAGAAACTACTTTCTTACCCCTTTTAACCTCAGTAACATTTTCTGTTGGAACTATTATATCTTCGAATTTATCGAGCACTCCACGCTTCTCGGCAGAGTCTTTTATCATATCTGCAACTTTATGCTCAGATCCAGAAATGGTGTTTACAATATACCACTTAGCCGACACCAAAACCCCCTAACCTAGAATAAATTTTATAAATTTAAATAGCAGTGAATCAACCAGCAAAAAAAACAAGCCTGCTATCACCACCATTCCAAACACTAACGCAAGCGCAAGCATAGCTTCCTTTCTCGTAGGCCAAACTACCCGCAAGACCTCGGATTTAACTTCTCTATAAAAGTTAACTATATTCACCACTTAAAGCTCCCAACTTCGGCTAAATAAACATGCACTACTTTAAACTCAGATACATATTTTATTTCAGTTTGAATGAGTCTTTTATAACCATACCCAATTTTTGTCAAGGCAATTTCATCACCTACCTAATAAAAAATATATTGACCAATTAATTAAAAATTAGTCATCTATTATTTTAACAATGGAACAAGCATTATGAAACCGTTTATAACGACTTTACTTTCAGTATTAATACTAATAATTTCAAATACTTATAGCTTTGCTAATGAAGGCAATCTAAACTTTAAAACAATTTCAGTGCCTCCCAGCGTCAAAGACCCAGCCACCTATAAAAAGACTGCTTCAACATTATTAATTTCATGCGTTGACTTCAGATTGCGTGACGAAACTGAAGCGCTTATGGAAAAAATAGGCCTTTTAGACTCTTATGATGAAATTGTTATGCCTGGGGCAAGTTTAGCTGTAATGAGCGAAAAGCATAAACATTGGGCTGAAACTACTAAAGATATAATTGGCTTGCTTAAAGATCTACATAATATAAAGCAAATTATTTTATTAGATCATAAAGATTGCGGAGCCTTTAAGGTCGTATACGGAGCTAAGAAGGTAGAAACCGATGAGATATGCCTTCATAAATCTGTGATGGCCGCTGCTGCTAAGAAAATCCAAAAATCCTTTCCAGACCTTAAAGTTTACACACTTATAATGGGTTTAGACGGCACAGTTGAAAATATTACAGATGATTTGCTATAAGTGTTCAAAATAATATTATTGATTTTTACCATATATACTTCTAGTAAATTAAGAGCTAGCAAAAAGGTATAGACGACGGGAAATTTGAAAAAGTGGAAGGAGCAGCAATTTGAGCACCGTAAGCCTATACTTAATAGGTGCGGACGCGGAGAAAAGCTGCGACGCTCCAATTTTTCAAATTAACGGAGTATACCATGAAAATTACAAAAATATTAGGACGCACCATTTTAGATAGTAGAGGCTATCCAACTGTAGAAACAGATATTATTTTAGAAGATAGCTCTTTTGGCAGGGCCTCCTCCCCTAGTGGTGCTTCTGTAGGGAGTAAAGAAGCTTTAGAGCTAAGGGATGGAGCAAAAGAATATTTAGGCAAAGGGGTAGAGAAAGCTTTACTAAATATAAATAAAATTATTGCAGCTGAAGCAACTTGCAAATCATTTGATTCACAGGCAACGTTTGACTCTTTCTTGATAAAACTAGATGGCACACCAAATAAAAATAAACTTGGAGCTAACGCCATTTTAGCAACATCGCTAGCATTTGCCAAAGCTTCAGCTATGAGCCGTAACCAACATCTTTATGAATATTTAGGCACTCATAAAGAATTACCAACACCTTTTTTTAATGTCATTAATGGCGGCGCTCATGCAGACAATAAGCTAGACATTCAAGAATTTATGATAGCTCCTATTGGTATTAAAACTTTTGCGGAAAAGCTTAGAGCTGGCAGCGAAATTTTCCATACGTTAAAAGGTTTACTAAAACAACAAGGCTTAAGCACAAATGTTGGAGATGAAGGCGGTTTTGCACCGAACATTGGCAGTGCCAAGGCAGCTTTAAATTTAATTACTAAAGCGATAACAGAAGCGGGATACACACCAGGCACACAGGTTGGTATTGCTCTTGATGTAGCAGCAAGCGAGTTTTTTGAAAATGGAAAATATAATTTATCGGGCGAAAATTTAACTATGGGCGCCTCTGGTATATGTCATTATTTACAAGAACTGTGCGATGACTTCCCCATCATATCTATAGAAGACCCTATGCATGAAACTGATTATGAAGGGTGGAAGATGATAACAAAGGCCTTACCTCCTGAAGTACAAATAGTTGGCGATGATGTTTTTGTTACCAACCCAGAGCTAATACGGTTTGGGATCAAAGAGGGGTTTGCAAATGCTGTTCTAATTAAGCCAAATCAAATAGGCACGATAACAGAGACGATAGAAGCAATAAATATAGCGCAAGAAGCAGGGTACAAAACTATGGTTTCACATCGCTCTGGGGAAACTGAAGATACTTCAATTGCGCATCTAGCTGTGGGAATGGGATGCTTACAGATAAAATCTGGCTCACTCTCTAGAACCGACCGCATGTGCAAATATAATGAGCTTTTGCGGATAGAGGAAATTTTATCGCAATAAATAACCTTTCCAGCTTTAACCCTTTATTAATCATTTAATGCTTAGATGGAGATTATATAATCTATCCGGTTATTAGTATGATAACTAAGCTCAATACCCAATATCTCAAAAAGGTGGCGAATTCTTTAAATGATGTTGAACAATTTGCTGGCCCAAAAATAAAAGGAACTATAGAAAGCTATTTATCTGAAGCCAAAGAGCGAGAACTAGGAGAAGCTGCTTCAAAAAACAGATTTAATCAAAGCACTCTAATTTCTAATCTCAAAACTAATAATGTTAAAACTCCCAATGCAGACAAAGCTTTAGAAAAACATAAAGGACTGTGCCAAGCTATGTGCTCGCTAATAGTGTTATTTCAAAGTTTGCAAAATTCTGAAAGCTTAAAGATTATGCTAGAAGCTGGCAGTTCAGTAGCACCCCATTCACACGAAAAAAAGAAATATGAAATTGACGACATTGCATCTTATGCGAATGGAATGGTTACAGCCCTAAAAAAAGATTTAGAAAATGTGGTTGAAGAACCGGACAAATTCAAAAAAATAATTGCTAAGTATTCTCGGGTTATGTCTGAAGAGAGTAATGTTACTATAAGGAGGGCGTCAGACACGCAGTCTCCCCCTCACTCAAAATCGATCTGGGCCGCATATATTTTTAAAAAATTAATAAACACCTTGAATGAATTTGAGAAAATGGAAACAGTCACACTTGATGATCTAAAAGTACTCGATGACTTAATTTATAAATCAGAACCAATAAAGGATCAATACCCAACTCTTAATAAAGGGGCATTAACTGAATTTACAGAAAAGTATTTAGAACCAGTAGCTATGGAAGCTCATTTTTTGAACTTGATGACCTTTATAGAGCTGTTGCTCGCAATGTTTTGCAAAACATTTCCGGCCTCTCCTTTATCTAAGGAAGAACAAAATAAATTGCTTAATAATGATAAAACTTTTAATCAAGGTGTTTTAGAAAGTTTATTTGCAAAAATAGATAATAATCAATACATACAACTTTCATTTATAGATAGTGTAGATCTGGGCGTTGTTAATATATATACCCAAGGCCATTCAACCCTACTATTCAAAACCATTGATGATGATGGTGAGCAGCTATACACCTTTTTCGATCCTAACACTGGCTTCCATCCATTTAAAAGTGTTCCTGAGTTATGTGCACATCTTAATGATTTGAGCAAGTCAGGAGGTTTCAATATGGTTGGAACTTCAGACCTCAAAGCAATACTAACTCGCGATCCATATGTAAACTCACTTATGAAAAGCCAACAGAACCAAGGCATAGATAGGTAATACTAAATCCCAAGGCTAATAATATTAAAGCCCCGAATGTTTTTTCTATTGCTGCAATCAAGTGTGAGGTTTAATATCCCACCAACTATTTTACACAGAGTTATAAATGAGTATGGACTTAGCAAATGCAATACGCTTTTTATCTATTGATATGGTAGAAGCTGCAAATTCTGGACATCCAGGTATGCCCCTTGGTATGGCGGATGTAGCAACAACTTTATACTCTAAACATCTCAAGTTTAATCCACAAGATCCAACCTGGTTTAACCGCGACAGGCTAATACTTTCCGCAGGGCATGGTTGCGCCCTACTCTATTCATGTCTATATTTATGTGGATATAAAAACATGACAATAGAAGAGCTTAAACGATTTAGGGCGCTGGGCTCATTAACTCCAGGACATGCGGAATATGATGCAGAGCATGGGATAGAAGCAACTACTGGCCCCTTAGGCCAAGGGATTGCAATGGCAGTGGGAATTGCTATGTCTGAGCGAATTTTAAATGCTAGGTTTGGGGATTCATCAGTTAATCATAAAACATATGTTATTTGTGGGGATGGATGCCTTGCAGAAGGCATTGGCCAAGAAGCAATATCTATTGCAGGCCACTATGGGCTCAAAAATCTTATAGTGCTATTTGATGATAACGAAGTTACGATTGATGGCCCTACTTCGCTTGCAACTTCTGATGACCATATTAAAAGAGCTGAAGCCTCTGGATGGAATGCCTTCAGGATTAATGGCCATGATGTCAAAGCCATAGATGATGCAATTGCTAAGGCAAAAGCCTCAGACAAACCTACTCTTATAGCATGCAGAACAAAAATTGGCTTTGGAGTCCCTAATATGGAGGGTTCATGCAAAACTCATGGAGCGCCGCTGGGAACAGCAGTAGTTGCTGCAACAAGAGAGAATCTTGAATGGAAATCTACACCTTTTATCATTCCTGAAAATACTCTTGAGCAGTGGCGTGACTTTTGGAAAAGTAATGAAGCTGAATATAAAGAGTGGCAAGAAAAGCCTCATACTGAACTAAAAAATTATCTTACGCAAAATCCCCATCAGGCTGCAAATAATGCTTTAAATGAATTAAAGAAGGACCTCCTAAATAAACCAAGCGATGAAGCAACAAGAGTTTCTTCAGGACGGGTGATTACAGAAATTTCAAAAACTATACCAAATTTAATTGGTGGCTCAGCAGACTTAACATCATCTAATAACACGAAATCTGCAACTCAAATTGACATAACTAAAAATGACTATAGCGGGTCATATATAAACTATGGCGAACGTGAGCATGTAATGGCAGCTATCATGAATGGTATTGCGCTACACGGTGCACTCATACCATATGGTGGAACTTTTCTTTCTTTTGCAGATTACGCACGCCCAGCAATACGGCTCTCAGCCATAATGCATGTTGCTCCAATATATATTATGACTCATGATTCCATAGGACTTGGAGAAGATGGCCCTACTCATCAACCAGTAGAGCATCTAGCATCTTTTAGGGCAATGCCGAACATTAACGTTTTCCGCCCATGTGATGCAGTGGAAACTTTAGAATCTTGGCAACTAGCATTACAATCGCGCCACACTCCTTCAATGCTTGTTCTCACAAGGCAAAAGGTAAAGCAATTGCGTGTTTCTAACGAAGATGCCACTAATAAAGTTTCCCTAGGCGCTTATATAATTAAAGAATGTATTGCAGATTTAAAAGTAACTATATTTGCAACTGGCTCAGAAGTTAGCATCGCAGTAGGCGTGGCAGAAAAATTAGAAAATGAAAAAATTGGTGTAAGAGTAATATCAGTGCCATGTATGGACTTGCTATGGGAGCAAGAACCAGAGTATCAAATGATGCTTACCTGCAATTCTAGCTTAAAAGTTGCTATAGAAGCAGCTTGCAGATTTGGCTGGGAGCGATTAATTGGATCTCATGGATTATTTTTTGGCGTTGATGGGTTTGGTCATTCGGCACCAGCATCCGAGCTATATAAGCATTTCGGTTTAACTGTAGAACATATATCTAAACGTATTTTATCAGCAATTGGAGAATAGTCATGTGCGAACATTCATGCCATGAGGACCACGCAAACCCAATGCTTGACCTACAGTTTTTAGACTTCTTTGGGTTAAGCGAGTGGTCTATAGTAATCAGCTTATTCCTTACTGGCCTTTTGGGCAGCTTTACTCACTGCATAGCGATGTGCGGACCATTTTCTCTTTCTATATCCGAAATGCGGCTAATGACATTAGGCGACAAAAACATGACGCAGAATAGGAAGATACTAGCATTATTTGCAACTCCATATTATCTTGGAAAAGCTGTTACCTATACGATAATTGGTGCAATTTTTTATCTTGCATCTGAAATGTTAAAAAGCATTCCAGGTGTTCAATACCTCGCTTTTACATTGCTATCGCTTATGGTGCTAGCTTTCATTAGCATGGGCTTCAACGCTTCTACAAATATCACAAGCAAATTAAGCTTCAATTTCAATTGGATTACAAAAATTTTAGAGATCCTTACTAAAACCATTGGCAGCCAATTTGGCATTAAAGGCTTTCTAACCGGTATGGTTCTTGGATTAATACCTTGCGGGCTTGTTGTGGCTTCAATTACCCAAGCAGCAGCTCAAGCAGAAGCTCTTTTCATAATGATGTCCGCAACATTTGCGTTCGGTATAGCAACCGTCCCAGGATTGTTCATTACAGCTTTATTTGGCGGCTTGATATTAAATGCTACCTCTAAAAGAATACTCTCCCTACTCTACTCGCTTATGATGTTTTATAATGCATTCATTTTAATGAAATATGCACTTAGGTTATTGTAGAGCAAATTAAAGTAGAGAGGAGTGGTTAGAGTCTTTATAGTAAATTAGTCTAAAAAGTTTACCTAGCAAATCAAATCAATAAAAAGCAATAATGCAAACAACGGGTTGCCGTTGTTTGTTCATATTTTGCAAGATCTTTATAGAAGATCTTGCAGGACTGGCGCAGCGCTTCGCGCTTGCCCCGGTAGCACCAGGCCTTGTCTTCATGCTTTGCTTTTTATCAATTTGCTTAGCTATTATGCCACAATTTAGCTACATCTAACATCCTATTGGAAAAACCCCATTCATTATCATACCACGCGCTTATTTTGCATAAATTAGAGCCAATTACCTTAGTTTGGGTAGCATCAAATATTGAGCTTAAAGGATTGTGGTTAAAGTCTACTGAAACCAATTCCTCTTCTGTATACCCTAAAACACCATGCATATTACCCATACTTGCGGATTTAATTAATGAGTTCATCTCACCAGCTGTGGTGGATTTCACAGCATTAAATACTAGCTCAATCATAGAAACATTTTGCACAGGTACTCTTATAGCAACGCCATCTAATTTACCTATAAGCTCCGGTATCACAAGGCCAATAGCTTTAGCAGCACCGGTTGATGTTGGTATCATTGAAGCAGCAGCACTCCGAGCCCGTCGTAAATCTTTATGATTGCCATCTAATAGCATCTGATCGTTAGTATATGCATGGACCGTAGTCATAAAACCTTGGGTTATCCCTATAGAATCATTTAAAACTTTTGCTATCGGGGCTAGGCAGTTAGTGGTGCACGACCCTATTGATATTACTTTATCTTCATTTTTAAGAGCATGATTATTCACTTTATAAACTATAGTGCTGTCCACATTCTCTGCTGGAGCAGAGACAATAACTTTTTTGGCTCCGGCTTTTTGCACATGGAGAATGGCAAATTCACGCTTGGTGAAAACTCCTGTACATTCAAATACCACCTCTACACCATATATAGACCAATCTAATTTATTTATGTCAGTTTCAAAAACAGCCTTAACTGTTTTGTTATTTATAGTAAAAGTGGATTCATCTATTTGAACTACGGAGTTTAAAATACCATGAGTGGAGTCATACTTTAACAAATGAAGATGTGATTTTAGATCCCCAGAACCGCAATTTATCACAACACATTCCAGGTTAGCATCATTACGCTCTGCCAATGCACGCAAAATTGATCTTCCAATACGTCCAAAACCATTAATAGCAAATTTAATCATCAAACCTAATTTTTTTAGTTAACGCCATGATATTATAGCAAAGTGACAAAAGGTCTAATACCAAATTTTAAAATAAATTGGAGCGCTAATATCATATTTTGAAATATGGTATAAATAATACTGTAGACATACCAGCATTATGGTGTAAATATTATCCTGTACATATTACTTTTCCGAGGAAAAAATGATTCATAATAAGTCTAAAATATCTGCAGCTCTTATATCAACCTTAATGATTTCTGCAGCTTCTTGCGCTTTGGCACAAACTAATGTTGAGACACCAAATAATGGAGCTCAACAAATTCTAGGGGATAATTCAAAAACTACTCCACATGTAGATGTAACACCAAGCTTACCATCATCAGATGTTCAAGCCCCTGTAAGTGAGCCTACTATCTCAACCTCTCCTGCAGAAACAGTGGGCTCAGCACCTGTTGCTATTATCTCCGAAACACCTAAGGCAGATGGTGCTATTATAGAAAAATTAGTTGCCCATTATAATAACAAGGAAGTTGAGCCTATCATTTCTCTATTTGATAAAGATGGTTTTATAATGGTTTCCGGTGACGGTAAGATCGTAAGAAATGCAGACGATTTGAGAAAAGAATTGGTAGAATATTTTGCTTCATCAAAACATTATAATTCTACTGCACAAGTGGATACAGTTAAAGACTTAGCACCTGGGCTTGCAATGATTGGTAGTTATTATAACTTCTTTAATGAAGGCGATACTTCCAATCCAGCGATGAAAGCATATGGTGTTAGTGTTGTAAAATATGATGATGGAGCTTGGAAAATAGTTTCTAATGAATTAACAGTAATGCATAATGGCGAAACATTAGCTATACATGATCATCCAGCTTCAAATAATGGCAATCTTGCTAAAATGGCTTTAGTTGCGCTAATAGGTGCAGCAATAGGCTTTTTAACTTCAAGATTTTTGTTTAGCAAAACTAATACGACTAATACGCCTTCTTAAGTATACCTCTCGCAAATGAAGAATTGGAAAAAAGGTATAGACGACAGGAAATTTGGAAAAGTGGGAGGAGCAGCAATTTGAGCACCGTAAGCCTATGCCAATAGGTGCGGATGCGGAGAAATTAGCTGCGACGCTCCAATTTTTCAAATTAACGGAGTATATAAAAAATGAAATTTGATGGAAAGTCTTATTTAGATGGCAAGTGGATCTCTGGATCTTTAGGAAAGGAGTTTTCTGTCATCAACCCTGCAGATATGTCCTCTGTAGCTTCTATTTCGTCTATGGGCGAGAAGGAAGCGAGTTTGGCCGTATCTGCAGCGGCACATTCCTTTACTAAATGGCGTTTAACTTTAGGTAAAGAGCGAGGAAAAATACTGCGCAACCTATATGATCTAATGCTTAAAAACCGTGATCATATGGCCAAGATAATGGTATTAGAAAACGGTAAAACATTAGCTGAAGCTTACAGCGAAGTAGATTACTCTTGTTCTTTTGTGGAGTGGTTTGCCGAAGAAGCAAAAAGAATTTATGGCGACATGCTGCCATCAATCAAGCATGGTCAAAAATTATTTGTAATTAGCCAACCTATAGGTGTGGTTGCGGCTATTACCCCGTGGAATTTTCCATTAGCAATGCTGGCACGAAAAGTGGCGCCTTGCCTTGCCGCCGGCTGCACTATGGTAATTAAACCAGCCAGTGAGACTCCTCTTAGCGCTTTATATTTTATCAAGCTATGTGAAGAAGCAGGTGTGCCCGCTGGTGTATTGAATATTGTTTGCGGTGACCCTGCTAGTATTGGCGATGTTTTCTGCGCAGCAAATGAAGTTAAAATGTTAACTTTTACTGGATCTACTCCAATTGGTAAAATGTTAATGAGCAAAGCTAGCCAAACAGTGAAAAAAGTAGCATTAGAACTGGGCGGTAATGCACCATTTATTGTATTTGAAGATGCTGATCTTGAAAAAGCGGTAGCAGGGTTAATCTCTTCAAAACTTAGAAATGGTGGTCAGAGCTGTATTTGCGCTAATCGCGTATATGTTGCTAGATCAATGCTGGATAAATTTAATGATCTTTTAGTTAGCAAATTTTCAGAACTCAAAGTAGGTAACGGTATGGATGCAAATAACCATATTGGCCCTATGACGCAACAAGCTTCGGTTAGAAAAATTAACAGCTTGCTTAAGGACTCCATTGATAAAAATGGCGAGGTTTTATATTCTGTCGATATCTCTGAGCAGTTGAGAGCAAGCCGCTGCTATGCTGCACCTACCGTTATTCTTAATAAGGCAAAAGATCTTTCAATTGAGAATGCAGAAATTTTTGGCCCTATCGTTTCTTTATTTCCATTTGATACTGAAGAGGAAGTTATAACAAGAGCCAACAATACCAATTATGGCCTTGCTAGCTATTTTTATTCTGAAAATAAAGACCGCATATGGCGTGTTTCAGAATCTTTGGAATATGGAATGGTTGGCATAAACGATGTTGCCATATCTAGCGAGATAGCATGCTTTGGTGGAGTTAAAGAATCCGGGCTCGGAAGAGAAGGCGGAAACCATGGCATTACAGAATATTTAGAGCATAAATATTTGGTGATGAGTTAAAGTTCTCTAACTAAGGTAATTTCAAGATCACCTCATACATGCACTACTATTTATAGTAATTTAATTTGAATATTAAACTCAAAAGCTTATCATTATAAAAACAGCTTAAATAACAATTGACTACAATAATATTTAATTTACCTTTAACCAGTTCAATTGGGGGGTTTTAATTTGCATAAGAAAAATTACATATTTAGCGTAGGAATAATGGGGCTAGCTAGCTTTGCTCAAGCAGCTGCAGTTACAACCCCTCCAGATGTTGTGGTTAACTCTCCAGTTACATATAACGGAGGGACTATTAATAATGGCTCAACATTAACTAATAATAGCACACTTGATAACGATAATAATCTAGTTAGTTCTGGCGCAATTGTTAATAGCGCATCGGGTATATTTAATAATCTTAGCCCTCTTGGCACAGTTGCCAACAATGCAGGTTCAAGCTTTTCTAATTCTGGCACCGTAAATAATAATGGTACTTTTTCAGTAACAGGTACAGGGGTATTCCAAAATAATGCTTCAGCCACGTTTAACAATAACAATGGATCGACTTTTACTAACGCTGCTAGTTCAACAGAAAATAATGGTGCATTTATACTCGCAAGTGGTGGCACCTTTAATAATAATGCTAGCTCTACCTTTTATAATAAAGCTGCATTTACTAATAATGGCACCTTTAATAATAATGCCACTTCAACTTTCAATAACAATACAGGCTCTACCCTAACCAATAACAGCACTTTAAATAATTATGGATCCTTTACAGCATCAGGCCCTTTAAACAGCAGCGGTACAATTAACAATTCAGCCGCCGCATCTCTCACTACATATGATGGAGTTTTAGGTGGGACTGTTTCTAATAGCGGTACCTTTACATTTGGAAGTACTGGTACAAGTAATTCCTCTGCTGGCACTGCAAATATTACCAATAATACATCCGCGACTCTCCGATTTTACGGCACCAGCAGCTTAAGCACTGCAAATATTACAAACAATGGGTCTATAACAAATTTTGCTAGCAATTTAATTAATAATGGAACTCTCATAAATAATGCAGGTAGCAGCTTTACTAACAGTGCAATAGGAACTTTTACTAATAATGCCACAATTACAAATAGCGGCACCATAACTAATGATAATATATTTACATTAGCAAATAGCTCTACTTTTACAAATAACCTAACCTATAATAATAATGGCACCTTTACCGCAAATTCAGGAGCTGGATTTACAAATAGCGCGAGTGGAAGTTTCATAAATAATTCAGGGTCTTCCTTCTCTATTGCAGACATTTTAAACAACAGCGGTATATTTACAGTTGGTACCGGGTCCACATTTTCTAATACTGGCACTATCAACAATTTAACCGGCGGGCAGTTTAATTTTAATGCCGGTACTTTAACCAACACCCTTGCAAATACTGGTACATTTAACTTTGCAAATACTGCAAGTGCAGGTTCTTCTAGCATAACTAACAATGCGGCGGGCATTATAAATTTTTCTGGCACTACTACACCTAACAATGCTGCTATAACCAATGCAGGAACCATCAATGTAACAAGTACTGCTGCAACTATTGGTGCTAGTGGGTCTGTTGCCAATACCGGGACATTTAATAGTAATGGAACCTTAACTAATGATGGTATTTTTAATAATAATGCATCTGGTACATTTACCAATGCTGCTGCTGGTATATTTACTAATGCCTCAGGTAAAAATTTCACCAATAATGCTGACTCCACTTTCACTAATGATGGTACTGCAACTAATAGCGGTACCATTACCCTTGCAGCTAGTTCAACTTTCAATAACAATACAGGCTCTACCTTCACCAATGCGAATGGCTCAACACTTACTAATAATGCTACCTTAAATAATAGCTCTACCTTTAATGTTAACACTGGCTCTACATTTTCTAATACTGGCACTGTAAACAACCTAACTGGTGGGCAGTTTAATTTCAATACCGGTACATTAGCAGGAGCCCTTGCAAACACAGGTACATTTAACTTTGCAAATAGTGCAAGTGCTGGCTCTTCCAACATAACTAATAATACTGCCGGTGTTATAAATCTTGCAAATACTACAACACTTGGTAATGCCATTACCATTAATGCTGGAACTATTAATATATTAAGTAGCGCTGCAAACATTGGTGCTAGTGGTTCACTTACCAATACTGGGAGTATTTCTAACACTGGCACACTTAGCAATAGTGGCACTCTCACTAATAATGCTGCTGGTACATTTACCAACGCTAATGGCTCCACCTTTACCAATAACAGCACCTTAACCAACAACGGCACCCTCACCGCAGCAAGTGGGTCCAGTTTTACCAATGACGGCACTATTAGCAACAACCTAACAGGCCAGTTTAATATCGATAGCATCACCTTAGGAGGTACTGGAATTATCAATAACAATGGTACAATAAGTTTCCTTAATAATGCTAATGCTGGCTCGAATACCATAACTAACAATGCATCTGGTATTTTAAACCTTGATAACCTCAGCAGCTTAGATAATGCTTCGATAACTAATTTAGGCGCTATTAATGTTACAAGTACTAACGCAACCATTGGTGCTAGTGGCTCCGTTGCTAATACTGGCAGTTTCTCTAATAACGGAACTATGAGCAACGTTGGCGCTTTCACCAACAATGCCGCTGCCACCTTTACCAATGCTGCTGGTAAAAGCTTTACCAATACTGCTGGGTCAAGTTTTGCTAATACTGGCAACTTAAGTAATAGCGGTACTTTTGTTATCGATGCCGCATCTACCTTTACCTCAACTGGCACAATTACTAATACCGCAACTGGCCAGTTTGACTTTAACAATACTACTTTAGGAGGGACTGTTGCTAACAGTGGGATAATAAACTTAGCTAATGGCTCTAATGCAGGCACAGCTGCCATTACCAACAGTGCATCTGGTACTTTAACCTTTACTGATACCAGTAATGCAGATTCAGCTACTATTACCAATAATGGTACCATAGATTTCTCTGCTGCTACCAACAACTTAACTGGTGGCTATACAGGCCTTAGAATCGATACTTTAAACGGTAGTGGTACTATTGCGGGTGCTGGTAAAACTTTATCTATTGGCCAAGGTACTTTCTCCGGTACTTTAGGTGCAATGAGCTCAATTGTTAAAAACTCTGCTGTTTTCTTATTAACAGGCAATAACAGTGCTTATGCAGGTAACGTTATTGTAAATTCTGGGGAGTTTAGAGTGGGTGACGCTGCATCAACTAATGCTCTCTTAGGCAATGGCACTCAAAACTTAACAGTAAATAACGGTGCTGCATTTGGTGGTTATGGCACCTCCTCTTTCGACACTGCAACCTTTAACACTGGCTCTAAATATATTGTTGGTTTATCGCCACTGGTTCCTACTACTGGCAAACTTACTACTGCTACCACTTTGGATATCAACTCAGGAACAACTTTACAAGTTGAGACTACAACTCCATTAGATAATACAATAGCGCAATACATTATAGCATCATATGGAACTTTAAACGGAACTTTTGATACAGTTCTTCCTGTTGGATTAGTTGAAGTAACTAATGTGGATTATGGTGATCCAGGCAATAAGAATATTACATTAACAGCACGGAAAACCTCAGTTTTAAACGATGTAACTACCAGTATTCCAATTGCAGATATAGTCTTTGCATTACTTAAGCGTAGCAAAGCTTCAGACGATGAA
>JAQSWL010000017.1 GCA_029266655.1 Candidatus Midichloriaceae bacterium
CTTTTTTGTTAATGCCATTGCTTGTTTAATTGCATATTCTTTCAGAAAAAATAAGCCCGCATTTAAATTCCCTTCTTCCCTTATCCATAACTGACGTTAATTAAATTTATTAATTTACTAAATATGGATGATTATGGGTTGTTATGCTTACAGCACTTTCAACAGTTATGCCAAAGAACCCGGCCTTGTCTTCATGTTTTGCTTTTTATTGATTTGCTATGTAAATTTTTCAAACTAATTTACTATATTATCTGCATTATTACTCTGCTATGGCGATACTTTCGTTAAATTGCACCGCTATAATTACCCGAGATTCAATATCTACAGATTTAATAAATTCCTTATTAAAAGGGTAGAAGAAATCTTTATTTGCAACAGCATCATGAATCTCAATTAAATCACCCGCACCAAAATTGCAAACGTTTTTCACTTCGCCAACTAAAAGCTCATTTTCGAAATACACTTTACAGCCAAGTAGATCTGCATGATAGAATTCTTCCTCTGCAGAAATAGAGAGCTCAGACCTCTTAATGTACAGCTTTGTGTTTTGCAAAGCTTCAGCTTCATTGCGAGAGGTGATCCCAGCTAAGCTTGCAATTACGTAAGTATCGCGAACGGAGATAATCTTAATGCTAAAGTCTCTATCTTGCTCTAAATCAAAAACATGCTTAAAAGTTGCAATGTCTTCAGGGTTTTCGGTAAAACATTTAATTTTTACATAACCTTTAATGCCGCTGGCTGAAGTTATCATGCCCACGCAGATGTCTGGATCAGGCAATTCGGTAGATTTTAGTGCATTTATCATAAGTACATCAAATATATTAAACTCTAAAAAGCCCTATATGCTGTTCATCTTTTAAGATCAATTATAGGGAGCCGCTATAGAATGTATGCAATTTACATTAACATTCAACAGCTTTCTACTATAGTCTTAAAAAATTTTTAACAAAAGCTCACCGCGCAAACTAGTTGCGAGATTGCACTAATACCAAATCTCAAAATAAATATAGCATTAATACACATCTTTTGCCAAAGCTACTTAATGAAAAATAAAGTAATTGAAAGATATTCAATTATTTTTTACCTCATACTTTGCCAAAATCTGGCATTACTCTCTCAATTTGTTTTGAGATTTAGTATAAACCCTTTAACCGGAAATAATGCTAAAGAGATATATTAAGTTTTTTAAATAGTTTTGCAACAACATCAGTTGGCTGCGCACCTGTTCCCAGCCATTTTTTCGCTTTCTCAACTTCCACAACAATACGATTGCTGTCAGAATCTGATAAAAGTGGATTGTAAGATCCAATGATTTCGATGAATTTACCATCTCTAGGCGACCTAGAGTCGGACACAACTACTTTGTAGTATGGACGCTTTTTTGCGCCTCTTCTTGCTAGTCTTATTTTTACAGCCATTACTTATAACATTTTAAAAAGTTGAAAGTGATGCTATTTTATAGCAAAACTTTGTAAAATGTAAATAACTTATTATAAGTATGGGGAGATAAAATAATGTTTTCAAAATCAGATGGCTCTAGAATCAACTTCTTAAAAGAAATGGATTATGTGCTTTTAGTGCAAATTCTTGCTATGTGTTGGTTTAGCGTAGCGATGCTTTATTCTGCAGCATTGGGCAGTATGGATCCATGGGCCTTTAAACAAATTGTGACTCTATGTATATTTGTACCAGTCATATTGTTGCTCGCTAGCCTTGAGTTCAAGACTGTTTACACCTATGCATATGTTGTATACGGTGTGGCATTCTTTTTCCTTATTTTAGCTGCTATATTTGGGCATAAAGCAATGGGCGCGCAAAGATGGTTGCGCATAGGGGTTATAAATTTTCAACCTTCTGAGCTTATGAAGATAGGATTGATATTGGCTTTAGCTAGATATTACCACGATCTGCACACTAATGAGATAGGGAAAATACGGAGTTTGGTCCCTCCATTATTACTCACGATAGCCCCCGCACTATTGGTGCTAAAACAGCCAAATTTAGGAACGGCATCCATCTTAATTGTAATCGCCGCGGTAATTTTATTCGCCTCTGGGGTTAAGTTGTGGAAATTTGCTTTTGTTGGCATAAGCACCATATTATTAATGCCTGCAGTATGGTATATGTTGCATGATTATCAGAGGCAAAGAGTGCTTACCTTCTTAAACCCAGAAGCTGATCCTTTAGGTTCTGGATACAACATAATACAATCTATTATTGCAATTGGATCTGGCGGGTTTTTTGGTAAGGGCTTTATAGAGGGTAGCCAGAGCCAATTAAACTTTTTGCCAGAAAAACAAACTGATTTTATCCTTTCCGTAATAGCCGAAGAATTTGGTTTCTTCGGGGTTGCAGTTGTATTGATTCTAACTCTTGGAATAATTCTTTCATGCTATAAAAAAGCGTTTACTGCGAGCAATCAATTTTTTAGGTTGATTGCAATAGGAGTAGCTACCTCTTTTGCCTTCCACGCAATTATAAATGCAGGGATGATTTCTGGTTTGCTTCCAGTAGTTGGTATGCCTTATCCATTGCTTTCATATGGTGGGTCAAGCTTAGCGGCATTTTTAATAGGGTTTGGCTTAGTACTTAATACAAAATTAAGAAATCAGAGTAGCTAATGAAAATATTTATTGCAGGAACAGATACTGATATAGGTAAGACTTTGGTATCAAGCTGGTTATGCATCCATACCGGCTATGATTACTTTAAACCCATACAAACAGGATCTCGTTATGGTACCGATAGTCAAACTATACTGGAGCTTACAAACAGCAAGGTGCACAAAGAAAGCTATCTTTATAAAGAGCCGCTTTCACCGCACCTTGCAGCAAAATTGGAAGATTTAGAAATTGATCTGAATACTATAAAGTTGCCAGAAACAGAAAACTTAATTGTTGAAGGCGCAGGTGGGCTTTTAGTACCTATTAATAAACAGTCGCTTATGATAGACTTAATCCAAAAATTATCCATACCTATAATACTAGTTGCGAGTTCAAGGCTAGGGACGATCAATCATACTTTACTAAGTTTAGAGGCTATTAGAAATAGGGGGCTTGCTACCTTAGGGGTAATTGTGAGCGGTGAAAAAAATCAAGATAACTGTGATGCAATAGAATTTTATGGTAAAGTTCCGGTGCTTGCGCAGCTCCCATTTATGTCTAAAATCAGCAAAGAAGTGCTGCAGGAGGTACCCATGAGTAATAATTTACGAGAACTATATGAGCATGCTATCACTTCGCGATAAGAAAATTATCTGGCACCCATTCACTCAAGAGAAAACAGCGGATATTGTTATCGCTGCAAAAGCTAAAGGATGCTACATCTATGATGAAAATGGCAAGGCGTATTTAGATCTAATCTCCAGCTGGTGGGTCAATTTGCATGGTCATGCTCACCCAGAAATTGCTCGCAGCATATATGAGCAATCTATGCAATTAGAGCATGTTATTTTTGCGGACTTCACCCATGAACCAGCTGTTAAACTTTGTGAGGAGCTAAAAGAATTATTGCCTCCATCCCTAAATCGATTCTTCTTTTCTGATAACGGGTCCACTGCTGTAGAAGTTGCATTAAAAATGAGTTACCAATATTGGTGTAATCAAGGGCAAGAGAACAGGAAGATTTTCTTAAGCTTTGAAGGAGGCTATCATGGTGATACCTTTGGCGCAATGTCGGTTGGTCATACTTCGAAATTTCACGATGTCTTTAAATCTTTCTTCTTTAAGGTATTAAGCGTACCATATCCGGATACTTGGGATGATGATCTCAATGTTGAGGAGAAAGAGCAAAAAGCGCTAAATATTTTAGACCAATATTTAGAAGAGCATGGTCATAAGATAGCAGCGCTTATATTAGAGCCGCTGGTACAAGGGGCAAGCGGTATGCGTATGTGTAGAGCTAATTTTATAAATGATGTTATATTACGTATGCGGGCAAAAGGAATTTTGGTAATTTTTGATGAGGTTATGACAGGGTTTGGCCGCACTGGCACTAATTTTGCACTTGACCAAATTAATGCTAAGCCAGATTTTCTATGTCTTTCAAAGGGCATTACTGGTGGTTTTTTGCCTCTTGCACTTACTGTTACCACTGAGAATGTTTACAGCGCCTTTTTACATAATGAATGGAAGTACGCCTTTGCTCATGGGCATTCGTATACTGCAAACCCAATTGCATGTGCTGCTGCAATTACCTCTTTAAAGTTACTTAAAAAAACTAATTTAACTCATATTAATCAAGCGCACAAATCCGGGATTAGTTATTTGAAGACAAAGTGCCCCGATATTAAACATACCCGTATACTTGGCACTATTAGTGCATTTGAGATAGATTCAGCTCAAAAGCTTAAGCCTCAATTTTTGGCAGAAGGGATGTTAATTAGACCGCTCGGCAATACAATTTATCTCCTGCCCCCATATTGCATAACGGCAGAGGAATTGAATGTAGTCTATGAAAAGTTGGGGAATATGCTCCGTTAATTTGAAAGCTTATACCAAATCTCAAAATAAATAGAGCATTAAAGCTCACCTTTTGCCAAATTTGCTTGGTAAAAAATTGATGAATATGTAGAATATTCAGCTGCTTTTTCCCTTCGCACTTTGCCAAAATCTGGCTTTATACCAATTTATTTATGAGATTTGGTATAATGCCTTAACTAGATCTCTTCGAAAACTCGCTTCTGGTAGCAGGGTGCAAGGAGCTCGCGGAGCAGAAGACCGGAGTGTATTAAATATACATGAGGATCTGAGCACCGAAGCGACATCGCAAGCTGCAGCAGAAGTAGAGTTTCCGAAGAGATCTGCTATATTAACCAACAATCTCAGCATAGCTGAAGAAGAATTCTATTTCCTTTTCAGCATTTTCTAATGAATCAGAACCATGAACAGAATTTTCTCCTATGCTTACAGCAAATTCTTTTCTTATTGTGCCAGCTGCAGCTTCGTTTGGATTGGTTGCGCCCATTACTTCTCTGTGTTTTGCCACAGCATTATCAGCTTCAAGTACCTGAACCACAACAGGACCTGAGGTCATGGTTTCTACCAATTCGCCATAGAATGGGCGAGCTTTGTGCACATCGTAAAATTTTTCTGCTTGTGCTTTTGTCATCATCAAACGTTTTTGAGCAACTATTCTAAGACCAGCAGCTTCAATTACAGCGTTGATTTTGCCAGTAATATTGCGTTTAGTTGCATCTGGTTTAATGATGGATAGAGTTCTTTCAATTGCCATTTTCTACCTATAAATATGGTGTTTATGAGGAGGCAATTATAGCGGTTTGTAAAATATTATCAACTGGTAACCTACGCTCACATGGTTGATCTAAGTAGGCTCCATAACCGCTAGTAACACATGGGCTGTTCACATCATAACGGGATGGGTCACTGTGGCTGCATCCAGAGAGAGTTAACACCCCAAAAAAGAGTGCAATTAATAAAAGAATATTCCGCATGTTAACCTCCAAAATAATAAAGCTATTTTACTAGTGTATCATGTAATGCTTGAGTTAAATTTTCAGATGCACCAGACGCATATAACGTTATTGAAGCATCGGTGACATTTGATTGTACAATTTTTACACCATTATCTTGCACTATCTGAAAAATTTTTTCAATGATTTGGTTATCACGTTTTATGCCAAATCCAACAATTGTTATTTTTAGGAGGTTTGCTTCTACATTAAACGCCTTGGCGCCAAGATACTTAATAACCTTTGGTAAATCATCGTTTGTGGTAGATAATACAATTTTACTTACATCATCTTCCCAAAAAGAGTTTTCTACAAAACAATTGAGTGAGTTAATTTTTTTAAGCGCTTCAGATGGTAACCCATCTGCTACAGCTTTGATGAGAGCTCTGTCCTTCTTATGGGTGACTGCTGTTATTTTAATTTTCTCCATATTTGCCTCACAAATACCTATAGTAGTTCCTAGTGAGTGAGGCTGAAAAGTTGAACGCACTCTCACTTTTACATTATATCTTTTAGCTATTTCTGCGGCTCGTGGGTAAACCACTTTAGCTCCTCCATGGCCTAAATCAATCACTTGGTCATAATCCATGAAATCAATTTTTTTAGCATTTTTAAATTTGTTGGGATCTGTTGAGTAAATGCCATCAACATCAGTATAGATATCGCATATATCAGCTGATAGTGCAGCTGCAATTGCTACAGCGGTTGCATCTGACCCTCCTCGACCCAAAGTGGTTATGTAATTTTCATACATGCCTTGGAATCCGCAAATTACCGGGACTATGTCTTTATCAATTAGCTCCCAAAGCCTCTCGGTTTTTATTTCTAAAATACACGCTTCAGAAAAACTTCCATCTGTTTTAATTGGTATTTGCCAGGATTGCAGTGCTTCTGCTTTTATGCCTATTTCATTGAGTGCTAGGGCCAACAATCCAGCGCTTATAACCTCGCCAGAGGCAAGCACAACATCACTTTGTTGATTAGTTAATGTATTTTGCGCAGAAATAAGCTGTTTAGTTAGTTGGACTAAATTATCTGTAACTCCGGCCATTGCAGAGATCACAACAGCTATTTTATTACCCAGCTTTAATTCTGACTCTATAAGTCGTGCAACCTCCTTAATTCTTAGAATTGTTCCAACTGAGGTGCCACCAAATTTTTGTATTACTAAGCTCATGTTTTTTGCATAACCATGCTTTCTTAAATAATATACACTTTATTTCCAAATACTAGTATAATACTAAAGCTTTAAAACGGCCTATATTTGAAGATTGAACCAAAACTATTTTGCTAGTATACTTTTCGTAAATGAAGATTTGGAAAAAGTATAGACGCCCTAATTTTCCAAATTAACGGAGTATAGACGACAGGAAATTTAGAAAATTGGTAGGAGCAGTAATTGCGAGCACCGTAAGCCTATATTAATAGGTGCGGATGCAGAGGAATTAGCTGCGACGCCCCAATTTTCTAAATTAACGGAGTATACAATCTCCAAAAAGCACTTTTTATATGGTTAAATTTTATGTTCGATCTTGTTAACACCGCTTTTGCTGCGGTAAAATCTGCGCCAACAGAAGTAATTGGCGGGCTTGCCCTAGAAGGAAGCTCTGCTTCTTCAGACTTATCACTTTGGGGTTTGTTTTGGCAAGCTGGTGCAGTAGTGAAATTTGTGATGATGAGTCTCATGCTTTCTTCCATTTGGAGTTGGGCAATAATTTTTGACAAATGGTTTTTGATTAAGTCCATAAATTCCAAAGTAAAATCTTTTGAGAAATCCTTTTGGTCTGGCCAGTCATTAGAAACTTTATACGAACGAATAAAAGGCAGAGATTCTCACCCAATGGTCGTGGTATTTTCTTCTGCTATGCATGAATGGCAAATGCGAAGCATGAGAGACTTGCAGGAGAGTTCATCCTTAAGAGCAGGCACTAAAGAAAGGATATATCAGGCTATGCAGGTTTCTATCAGCAAATCTATGGATATATTAGATAAGAACTTAAACTTCCTTGCAACGGTAGGCTCTAGCGCACCATTTGTAGGTTTATTCGGTACTGTTTGGGGAATTATGGTTAGCTTCCAATCGATAGCGATTTCCAAAAACACAACGCTTGCTGTTGTGGCTCCAGGCATTGCAGAGGCGCTACTTGCTACAGCATTTGGGTTAGCAGCTGCTATTCCAGCAGGAATTTTTTATAATAAATTTGCAAATGAAGTGAATAGGCTCTCAAGTAAACTAGAAGACTTCAGTGTAGAATTAGGCGCGATTATGAGCCGAGAACTTGATAATATTAAATAATTATGGCATTCAATTTAGTAACTCCTCGCAGAGGGAAATCCAGTAAAAGGCGTATAAATGCAGAAATAAACGTGACGCCGCTTGTTGATGTAATGTTGGTGCTACTTGTTATTTTCATGATAACTTCTCCAATGCTTGTTGCAGGCGTGCAGGTGGATTTGCCAAAAACTAAGGCTTCCGCGCTTTCAGGGCAGGATGAGCCGATAGCTATTTCTGTTGATAAATTTGGTAATATCTATATTCATGAAACCAAAATCAAAATGGAAGAGTTAGGGAAAAAACTTGCGGCAGTATCCCAAGAAAGAAAAGATATACGCATATTTGTGCGGGGCGATAAAACTATTGATTATGGCAGAGTTATGCAGGTTTTCGGAGCTATAAAATCTGCTGGGTATAAAAATATTGCGCTAGTATCCGAAACAATTAATGAGTAAGTTGATTTTATGAAAATGGGATTGTACTGCTCTTTACTGTTACACTTGGTTGCCCTAGCATTCTTATTTTTAGGATTCCCACTAATTGTAAGCGAGATGAACCAGGACTATGCGATTATAGCAGAAGTTGTCCCCGTAAGCGAACTTACCAATGTAAAAATTAAGAGTTCTGACAAAGCAGCTGAACAAGAAAAAGAAGCGAAAAAATCTTCTAAAGCTCCAGAAACCAAAAAGCCTGAAGAAAGCAAGACCAGCAAAACAAAAGATGCAAAGCAAGCGGATGCAGAAAAAGTTCCTGACAAAAACGTGAAGGACAAAAAAGATAAAAAAGTTCCTCAAAAAATTGAAGAAAAAACAGATGATGCCAAGAAGAAAAAAACAGATGACACTTTTGCAAAAAGCATTTTAAAAACTTTAGAGCAGGATGCTAAAAAGAATTTAGATGCTAAAGCAGATAAGGATTTTAAAGAATTAGAAAAATCCTTAAAAGGCGAAACCAATAAGGAATACAATCCTAATTTACCTATGACTATCAGTGAAATTGATGGCATAAAATCACAAATAATTAGCAAGTGGAATACAGCTTCTTTTAGCGGGTCAGCAGAAAAAGGCATGCAAGTAATAGTGAAGATAGAGCTAGATATGGAGGGTAAGGTTATAAGCGCAATGCCAATTGCCGATAATAACTCCTCACCATATTATCGGGCTTTTGTGGAAAGCGCTGTAAGAGCAGTGAAAATGGCCTCCCCAATCCAAAATCTAAGCAAAGAGAAGTATCACACTTGGAAAGATATAGAGTTTAGGTTTGACTCTAGTGGTATGATTTATTAGCCCCATAAAACACTTATAGGCACTGCCCACATATCCGAACCAAAAGAAAGTACATTTTCCCCTGTATAAAGAACAATGCCAATGAATGTATGCTTGCCAGCCATATTATCACGAAACCATTTTAGATGTTTGAAACTGTCTTGTGATAGAGCAGACCCTGCTTTAACTTCAATACCTAAAAGATTGCCGTCTTCATTCTCAATTATGAAATCAACTTCCCGCTTTTCTCGATCCCTGTAATGGTATATTTGATATTCTTGTTGCTGCGCATCTATTAGTGCCGCTAGTTGGGTGAATACAAATGTTTCAATTAACTTGCCAGTCTTGTCTCCATCCAATCGAATTTTTTCAAAACGCCAGCCCAAGATTGTACCCATTATCCCAGTATCGGTCATGAATAATTTATCATGCTTATTAACGCGATCATAATCTGTTTTTGACCAAGGCCTTACTCTTTCAACCAGATATAATGCTTCTAAAGCGTTTATATAACTTACCAAGGTTTGCCTGGCTATACCAAGGCTAGAACAAATTGCAGATATATCTATAAATTTACTAGACCATGCCGCAAGTACATATAGAAGCTCTTTCATGCTATTTTGACGTTTTATATTTATTATATCATGGAGATCACGCTGAGTAATAGCGGCGATATAATCTTTGTACCACATACTCTCTTCTTGAATTATCCCCAAACTTAGAGCTTCCGGGAAGCCTCCTTTAAGTGCTGTTATAATATATGCATCTTTATCGCAAATTATTTCGTGTGTTTTAAATACCTTATTAAAAGCGTTTTCCAAAAAACAAGGTTGCTTCCCATAGAGTTCTCCTTGCGTCAAAGGTCTAAGGCGGATGTTGGATATACGGCCGGCTAGAGACTCTTTAGCTGCTGGTATAGAGTATAGATTCGCTGAACCAGTTAATAGAAATCTTCCAGGTTTTTGCACTTGATCAACATCCATCTTCACAGCCTGCAAAAGTGTTGGCGCCTTTTGAACCTCATCAATAATCATAAGTTCATTACCATGCCTTACGAAACCATGTGGATCACTAAGGGCAGCTTCTAAAAGCGTTACATCATCTAAGCTACGATATATAGCATCAATAGAAGCTAAATCTCTAGAAAGCGTTGTCTTTCCGCATTGTCGAGATCCTGACAAAACAATAACTCTGCGAGATTGCAGCGATTTATTTACTGTATCATACTGCCATCTTTTGTATTTGTGATCAGCCATGTTATATTTCCATGCATATTTAATTATTTTTATAACATAATCTCCGCTATTTTGCAATTTGAAAACCCGCGATTTTACAGGTTTGGGTGCCGCGATTTTGAAGGCAGCGCCTCGCCACGACACGTTTCGCACACTTTTCAGGCTGTTTTAGCTATATGCGAACTTGATTTAATATTGGCCGGTTAACCATTTATTAATCAAATTCAGTTACATTTGGGGAATAACGGATTTTTAGGTAGTTTATATGCTAGGCAATTTTAGTATTCCTGAACTTATATCATCTGATTGTGAAAGTATATTAAGAAAAATTCATGATTTAATAACAGAATATTACGATGGAGCGAGAGGCAAGTATATACGACAGTACGATAATATAAAAGCTGCTAAACTACAGGAAGAAAAAGGATTTGGTGGGGATATAAAAAAAGTTGAGTATGATTTTAAATTTAAGATTCGTTCAGAATTATACGAAATGTTGAGAAGTAGCGGTTTTGGTCAGATAGATATGTATATCCAAGAAAGAAATGAGGGAAAGGACTTTGGTAATGAAAAAGCTTGCCAAAAAGTTGATAAATTAATAGGCAAATTAGACGCTGAGATTGATAAAATCTTTCAAGGGTTTATTACAATGTATGAAAGAGTAAAAGAAGAGGGGGAGCTGCGGGAAGTAAATACCATAGAAAAAATAGAGCTTTCTAATAGGCAGATGATGGCATTTATATCTGGGGTTGGGCTTGCAGCAGCAGCTCTTGCTGCTGGGTTAATACCTATTATCGCAGCTGGAATAACTGCTCAAACGGTTGGTGGTGCCGCCTTAGGATTTTTAGGTTCAGTAGCAACATATTATGCGGCAAATGAATTATCAAGTAGGGCAGACTATCATCGTAATGGAGGTGAGCGGGTTACCAAAACTGAATTCATAGGTGTTGATGTGCAAAAAGAAAGTGAAAAATTATACGATGCATTTGAAGATGTATTAAAAGTAAATGTTCTTACAATCCGCTCATCAGTAAACTCTTTTGTGAAAGAGGAGTTGCAATCTCCTTCGAAAGAAGATAAGGAGCCGACTAAGGGTAATTTCATTAGTTATTTGAATAAGCTAGGGGAGAAAATTGATGGTAAGGATAAAGGTGAAGGCCAGGAGCGGTAGGGGCAAGGTCAAAGGCCAACGGCTTTATTTGAACTCATAGAGCGCAGTTAGAGTAACTAGCAAAAATCTCTTTACGCCAGCCGTTTAAAACTTTGCAACCTTTAACCTTGCCGTTTGCGAGCGCCACTAGGTCATTACGGTTGGCAAGCAGCGATGGAGCAATGCCCAAGCGCTTCGATTCATTAAGCAAAAAGGTTTTTAATTTGTTATAAGCTTCTTTGTCTGCATCTTCTCTTTTATAACAGTTAAGTAGATAAGACTTAACGATTGTATGAATCTCTGGGCTTTCTGCTTGCTTCAGATATGCATCCTCAGTAATGCCAAGTTTCGCACTTAACCTCTCAAAGCCTTTGGAATTTTTAACAACAAAAGAAATCTCATCATCCTTTGCAATAAAATTCCTTGGTTTATTCATGCGTTCAGCTTGCTGCTCTCGTGCAAGAAGTAAAACATAGACTCGGCTAAGAGACTGCACACCTTTAAAATTTTGCACAAATTTGCCCAGAAAATTAATCGCTTCCGGTTGAGTATATAAATAGCTTTCCAAAGCTTTATTTTCTTCTTCAAGCCAACTTAGCATAGATTTCGCTTCTATGCTCTTCCTAAGCGTTTCATACATCCCAATCAAATAAGTAACATCCCCTAGCGCGTATTCAATTTGGCTGGGCGACAACGGCCTTCTAAGCCAATCAGAGAATTGGTTGTCTTTAGAAATTATATTTCCACACAATTCGCGCACTAGCTTTTCATAGCTGGGCGGTTCCATAAAACCTGTAAAGCAAGCAGCAATTTGTGTGTCAAAAATATTAGTTGGAACAAACTTAAAATGATAAGAAAGGATTTCCACATCTTGGCGTGCAGCATGAAAAATTTTCATTACCTTATCATCGGCAAGTATTCCTCCGATTTCAGTAAGGTCCAAACTAGATAATACATCAATGCATTTTATCTGTGATGATGTTGCTATTTGAATCAGCGATAAAATCGGGTAATAGCTTTTTTCTCGCACAAATTCAGTATCTACGCCTATTATGTTTTGGGTGCGCAGATGACTACAAAAAGAGTCCAAATCTTTCTGGTTAGTTATCATTCTTCACCAATCAATATATCGCGCTTGCCTACATGATTAGGTGCGCTAACCACCCCCTCACGTTCCATCCGCTCTATTAAATTTGCCGCTCGGTTATAACCTATGCGCAAACACCTTTGCACATAGCTGGTAGAAGCCTTGCGATCTTTAAGCACAATTGCCAAAGCCTGATCGTATAACTCATCACCTGAAGATCCCAGATCTATTCCTATGCTTTCATCATCTTCTTCACTAACCGTAATGTTTTCAATATATTGAGGGGACCCTTGGTCTTTAAGGAATTTAGTAACGCTTTCTACCTCCGCATCGCTTACAAATGGGCCATGAACGCGCTCTAATCTACCTCCGCCACGCATAAATAGCATATCACCCATTCCAAGCAATTGTTCAGCACCCTGTTCTCCCAAAATGGTGCGACTATCAATTTTAGAAGTAACCTGGAAGCTAATTCTGGTTGGGAAGTTAGCCTTGATCACTCCAGTAATAACATCAACCGAAGGTCTTTGTGTTGCCATTATTATGTGGATTCCCGCAGCACGCGCCATTTGCGCTAGTCTTTGAATAGAGCCCTCAATTTCTTTGCCAGCAACTATCATAAGATCAGCCATTTCATCGACTATCACTACTATATAAGGCAGATGTTTTTGCTCAATGCTTATGGTTTCATATTTAGGTTGACCTGTTGCAGAGTCAAAACCAATTTGAATTTGCTTCTCAAGCTTTTTACCAGTTTTAATAGCATCAGCAATTACTTTATTATATCCATCTAAGTTTCGCACACCTAGCATAGACATTAGGCGATAGCGATTCTCCATCTCTTTCACTACCCATTTAAGCGCAGATATAGCCTTCTTAGGCTCTGTAACCACTGGCGCAAGCAAGTGCGGAATGCCATCGTAAATAGAAAGCTCCAACATTTTTGGATCTATCATAATAAAGCGGCACTCAGATGGGGTGTGCATGTAAAGCAGTGAGAGAATCATTGTGTTAATGGCAACAGATTTTCCCGAACCTGTGGTACCAGCAACTAATAAGTGGGGCATTTTTGCAAGATCTGCAATTACCGGTTCACCAGCAATATTTTTGCCTAAAATAATTGGAAGTTTATCGTCACAATCTTGATACAGCTTAGATTCTAATAATTCTCTTAATGCCACTATCTCTCTATGAGAGTTTGGCAATTCTATACCTAAAGAACTTTTACCTGGGATAACAGCTATACGTGCTGAAATAGCGCTCATGGAGCGCGCTATATCATCTGAGAGTCCGATAACACGGGAAGATTTAGTGCCAGCTGTTGGTTCAAATTCATATAAAGTAACCACTGGACCTGGATGTATCTTGGTTATATCGCCTACTATACCAAAATCTGACAAAACTTTTTGCAATAACTTAGAATTTTGATTAAGTGAGGATTCACTCAATTGAAACTTTTTAGTCTTCTCAGATAAATCTTTTAAGAGTGTAGAAGGTGGCAGCTCAAATTCATCAGGCTCTAATTTAAGTTTAGATTGAATTTTAGCCTTCGAACCAGAAAGTTTTGCTTTATTTACTATTTCAATAGAATGTGGAGCTTGGCTCTCAACTTCTTCTTCCTGTTCATCCAAAACTTTGCGCCTAAAGAAAATTCTGCATATTAACTTATAAGTTAACCTCATAGTCCAAAGCAGAATTTTTCCAGCATAAATCAGCGCTTTTATAAAATGCACTATAGCTTTCAAAATATCCTTAAGCCCTATGTTAAGAGCAATTGCCGAACTAACTATACTGGCAAGTAATGCTGACGCAAAAATCGCTAGCTGCCCCACTTTAAACTGCATTTCTCCAAGCATAAATGCGCCTACAAAGCCGCCAATGTCTTTGCTTAGATTCAGATGTTGTGCAGCAAGTGCAGCAGTGAATGATACTGCTAGGATAGAGAGTATCATAGCACAAAGTCTTAATATTATAATATTGTATTGTCGCTTCAAAAGCATATTGAAGCCAAGTTTATATAAAAACAAGATTGGCACAATAAGGCCAAGCCCAAAACCATTGATCAATGGACCAGCTATATATGCTCCCCAGAGGCCAGCCCAATTGGATATTTTTGCAACCTCCCCAACACGGTTAAATGAAGGATCCATAGCGTTATAGCTTAGGAGCGCAACAGATATAAAAATTCCAAACCCGACAAGGAGTAACCCCCAAAGATTGCAGACAAACCTTTTAATCATTACCACTCAATCCTTGTTTATTTGACGTTTAGTTATAGCAAAACTACATATTTAAAGCAAGATAAGTTGAAAAAGCAGCATTTCAATTTCCTTAATTTTAAAGATTTTGTTCGCTACATGCGGCAATAGATATTATTTTTATTTATCTAAAAGCTACCACCAAATTCACAAGCTCATCTCTGCCCTCAGGCATTTTGAGATTGTTGGGTTCAAATACATGTTTCCACAAAAAGAATTCATTAAGATTTAATGCTTCAATAACCGACTTATAATCTGATTCCTGAGCATAGCTTACTTCATCTTTTAAATAAAATTGAGGCATCTTAAAAAGTTTATCATCATAAGGTTTACCTGCTTCCCGTGAGACAGCACAACCCGATTTAGGTGAGATGTAAAACAAATCCTCCGTTGTATTTGTAACTACACATTTGCTTAAATCCAAACCATATCCAGCCTCTTCCATAAATTTAACCTCAAGAAGAGCATAAGATTTTAAGATCTCAATAATTGCTGGTTCATTGCATAGCTTGTCTAAAAAACTTATCATATTGTCGTAAAGCCTAGCATGTGGGTCTCGCTCACGGAGCAGCTTTGTGCTCATATCTAAAATGCATTTGAGCAGCTTTATCTTAAGTCTGTCAAACCCAATATGGGCCAAATAATTTTTTATTATCTCCACTTTTAAAGTCCCAAGATGGCTCTCCAATCTTGCCCTTAAATCAATATGCACTAAGGAACCATCGTTAATCGCTTGTGAAACTTTACTAGATCTTATAAATCCTTTTAGAACCCCATGCTCTCTTGTAAAACACTCAACTATAGAAGAGCTTTCCTGAAACTTATTATTCTTTAATATAATAGCTTGCCCTTCTATGTGCATGATATGCTTATCCGAAATTCTCCTTAAACCATTGCATTACTCCGCTAATGATTCCTTGATCATTTGTAGTAGATTGTACACCATTTCCGCGGCTATTGGTTTTTGCAATATGTAATAGCATGCCGATTGGAGAGGAAAAAGCTATGCCACTTGTGCTTTCTGCGAGCCCAGTCAATTCTAGTGGATATCCGATACGAACATTTTTGGAAAAGATATGACCTGCAACTTCTTTCAGCCCAGAAAGCTGACTTGCACCACCGGTTATTACTAATTTATTACCACCATATTTATCCATTCCACTAGCTTGTAATTTTTTAAGGGAAATATCTAATATCTCCTCAACTCTAGCTCTTATTATTTCAACAAGCTCGGAGCGTTTTACTACATTCATTTCGGTGTCGTGCTTATTAGATGATATAGGTACTTCAATACCTTCATCATAGTCAGCTGAAGTTAAGATAACTGTGCCATATAAATTTTTAATGCGCTCAGCATTAAAGAAATCAGTACCAAATCCACGAGCAATATCGTTAGTTACATGCATGCCACCAATAGGTAATGCATCGCTATATAATATATGCCCTTTGTTAAACACTGAAATTGATGTGCAACCGCCGCCAAATTCTATCATCGTTACACCTAAGTCCATCTCATCCTGAGTAAGACAGGAAAGGCCAGTCGCATAAGCAGAAGAAATGAAGTTATCCACTTCAAGTTGGCACCTAGCCACACAATTATTGATGTTGAGTAAGTAATTTGTAGGAGAAGATAGTATATGAAAGTCTGCAGCTAAACTGTTGCCATACATACCAAGTGGGTTATCGATGCCACGATTGCCATCTAGCACATAGTCATAGGCAAAGCTGTGAATTACATCTAGATCTTGATCATTAAATTTATCTAGTACTTGAAATACCAAACGATTTATATCCTTATCGCTTATCTCATGCCCTGTTACTAAAAGCTCCGATGCAACACATTGGGATATGAGATTATTAGAAGAAACGCCAACATATAATGATTTAATAGTTTCTCCTGCCATTTTCTCAGCAGCTTCTACAGCTTGGGCAACTGAGATCTCCGCCGCCCTAATATCAGTTATTCTGCCAGCCTTAATGCCTTGGGCAATGTTATGACCAATACCAATTACGGCAATTCTGCCAAATGGATCTATTTTGGCTATAAAACACACTACTTTTGAACTACCAATATCCAAAACTGCAACTGTTGAATTTTTTATTTTCTTAACCATTTCTCTTAATTAATCACCTTTAAATAGATTTTATCAGGGATCAGCCTCAAATCAACCACGCATGTCTTATATAATTTAGAAATTCTCCCAAAATTCTCTTCAAAAAGCACAGCAGCCTCATAAATATTGGTTTCTGGCAATTTAAATATAATGTTGTTTTTTAGCTTAACATCCCAGCGTCTGCCATCAATATAATGTAAGGACTCTATTTGCTTATGAATATTAGTAAAGTTATGCAGCTCTTGCATTACCAATTCAAATTTTAAATTTGCACCTTTTCCTAACACTTTTACATAATCTTGAAAATCATCCTCTACATATACTTCTTGAAGTTTTTTGCCATTCCTGTTTATTAAATAACGCTTGTTTCCTTCTATATAAAGAGCTTGCGGTCTCTCTTCTTTAACAGTTATTATTATAGTTTCTGGAAATACTCTTTCTACTATTGCGCCTTCAATCCAGAGCTCTTTTTCTACTTTATTTTTTGCTTCTACAAGATCTAAATTCAGTATTTGATCATTTGTTTTTACCCCTGAAAGAGATATGATTTTTTCTGCAGATATCCGATCATTTCCTAAAACTTTTATTGTTGCAACTCTAAAGTCAAATCTCTCTAATTGCTGATTATATAAATCCGTAATAGAGGTTATCAGGTGGGTTGGGAATATGACTACTGCCACTATAAATAATACTGCGAGCGCAATCATGTTTTTGCAAAACTGTATAAGCACCGGCGACAGCTTATGCTTCACTTTTTTACGATATTTTTTATAAAGATGGGTATTACTCGAATTCATTTTCTTAAGCAGCATTTAGCTCAAGTTTGGCATCTGCGAGTATAATACTCACTAGCTTTTCGAATGGAATACCATTTTTTTCAGCCAGCTCTGGCACTATAGAAAGATTGGTAAACCCAGGATGAGTATTGATCTCTAGGAAATATAGCATGCATTTTTCTGGATTATATCTCATGTCAGAACGACTCACGCAGCGACATCCAAGTATGTTATGAGCAATCTCTGCAAACCTTAAAGATTCTTTATATATATCCTCCGGCAGGTTTGCTGGATAAATATGCTCTGTTTTACCATCAGTATATTTGGATTCATAGTCATAAAACCCAGATAATGGCTTAAGTTCCAAAGAACCAATCGCCTTACCTGAGATCACCGCAGTGCTAATTTCTTGACCCGGGATGTATTCTTCAACCAGTGCTTCCTCTCCATACTTCCATGGGGTTGTGCTCTGCTGATCGGCAAAAGAAGGGTCACCATCTTTTATAATATAAACACCAACTGTAGAACCTTGGCTAATTGGCTTTATAACGTATGGGCGCTTCATAGGCTCAATGCCAGATAATAAATCTGCAACCTTAACTTTTTTGCCTTCGGGAAATTTTATTCCGCAATTTTCAAGCATAATACGTGTAAGCCATTTGTTCATTCCTACAGCGGATGCCTCAATTCCTGAATGTGTATATGGAATACCCAATACTTCAAGTAAACCTGGGATTGCTCCGTCTTCACCATAGGTGCCATGTAGAGCGTTATAGATTACATCTGGTTTGCTTTTACTAAGCAATTCTAGCAGGTTATGACTTGGATCTATCTCAAAAACCTCATACCCCAAACTCTTTAGCGCCGCTACAATAGATTTACCAGAATTGAGAGAAACTTCACGCTCGGAAGATTTGCCTCCCATAAGAACAGCAACACGTTTTGTCATAGATAATTATCCAGCATCAATTTAGGGGTAATATACTCCGTTAATTTGAAAAATTGGAGCCTCAGCTAATTTCTCCGCATCCGCACCTATTGACATAGGCTTACGGTGCTCGCAATTACTGCTCCTTCCACTTTTCCAAATTTCCTGTCGTCTATACATTTTTCCAATTCTTTACTTACGAGAAGTATACTTCAAAAAATTTAGGTATAAGCATTCTGCTATAATGCAAGATCGTAGCCTTTTTTTCAAATATATTTTTCGCTTCTTGTAAACTTTGCGGTAATGGAGGTAGCTCATATATTGCATCGAAGGCATTGCCGTATATTTGCGGAGGCAAATTTAGCTCCTTGCTTAACCCATGAATTACCCCAATCAATGCCACATAAACTGCCATAGCGGGCTCCGTTACTGAGGATGGCAGTCTAAATTCTATGCGCTTTGCATCAAGTGAAGAAGTTGGGATTCTAATTAGTGTCGTCCTATTATTTGCTCCCCAACTAACGTTTGTAGGGGACAAAAATTTAGGGGAAAATCTTAAATATTCTTCTGGGCTTTTGCACATTAAATATATGGATTCCTCACTGATATCTAATATTCCAGCAATTGCTCTACCCAAAACAGTTTTGGCTGTTGCTTCGGTCGCAAACATGTTGAGCCCAAATTTATCGTGCAAAGATATGTGTAAGTGCAAAGAGCTGCCATAGTCATCTGGGTATGGCTTAGCATCAAAAATGGCATTGCAGTCTTTTTGCCTAGATATTGTCCTTATAAAAGATTTAGTTTGATTTATGCGCTCAAGTAGCGCAAGTACTGGCTCTTCATGGCTGAATACGAATTCGTATTGGTTCCAGCCTTTTTCTTTTTCAAGCCGGCAGCCAGCACTTGGTATCTGATCCAAAATCTCGTTAATCGTTTTTGTGGAATCTGCCCTTAGGTAAAACTCTAATTCTGCGCCAATTTTGACATCAGCGCCAAATTTGCTTTTAATAAAATCAAGCAATACTTTTACCTGATCAACAAGAATTTGACGCTCTTTCAAAGCTTAATCAACCTCTGAATTAATCCATTCAGTTAAAGCGGCCTTAGTTAAAGATCCAACTTTTATCGCTATTTGTTTGCCATCTTTTAGCAGCACAAGGGTTGGAATACCTCTAACACCAAACTTGCTAGGTGTCTCCGGGTTTTCATCTACATTCATTTTGCCAACTTTGATTTTGCCAACAACGCCAGATGCGTAATCTTCTATAACAGGGCCTAATTGACGGCAAGGACCGCACCATTCTGCCCAAAAATCTACCAAAACATAGCCATCGGCTTCGTTTACTTCCTTTTCAAAATTAGCATCTGTAAAATGATGAACGGTCATGGCTGTATATCCTCTATTAAAATTAATTAATTTTTTACCTTCACTTCCTGGGCATTTGATTTCTTGCGCTTATGATGCTTGGCTAGAGCTTTTTTAGCATCTTCAGATAAAGCATTTTTCAAAGCACTTCTCTTATCTTTGCATTCATTGTAAAGCTTGTCATCTTTTTCATAATAATCTTTAATCTCTTTTTTGATTGCCTCAGATATTTCCTTATCAGCAAGCAGCGCTTTCTTTTTGCATTCATACGAATTGCAAGCGAACGCCGCATTAGCAACGAATAAAGCACCAATAATAAAAGACGTTATTAGTTTCATAATATACCTGTTGAAATTTTTGCGGTTTCAACTTAGCCTATTATCTTTGAATAAACAATTAATATCTTATATCAAATTTTAAATATAATTTGATATTACTTAACCAGGTTTTTTATATGACAGCCGATATAGCTGAATTTTTTCTGGTACTTGCCACTATATTTGCATGCTCGCAGATGCTACTGTCTGGGGTGACGCAAAAAATCAGCGTATTTAAAGCAGTTGCCACCCTCAACTTTATCTGCGCACTGATATCTTTTTCGCTATTAATAATATGCTTTGCGTTTTCTGATTTTTCTGTAGCGCTTGTTGCAAATCATTCACACATGAGCAAACCATTAATTTATAAAATATCCGCAACCTGGGCAAATCATGAAGGTTCGATGTTGATGTGGGTATTGGTGCTTGCTTCCTTTAATATGTTTTTTGCGTGGATACCTTCAACTAACAATCACAAGCGTTTTACACTTAATGTCCAAGGATTTATAATCGCAATGTTTGGCATTTACACTTTGGCGCTCTCTAATCCATTTTTGAGGATGTACCCAGTTCCTATAACTGGCTTGGGGCTTAACCCTCTTTTGCAAGATATTGGGCTAGCTTTGCACCCTCCAATGCTTTATTTTGGGTACGTTGGGTTCTCAATTGCTTATGCTTCCGCAGTTGCCACTCTTTTTTCTGCAATTAATTTAAGAGATTGGGCTAGAGAAACGCTGCCGTTTATAATGCTTTCTTGGTGTTTTTTATCACTTGGCATCACTCTTGGCAGCTGGTGGGCTTATCGTGAACTGGGGTGGGGAGGATATTGGTTTTGGGACCCCGTGGAAAATGCTTCTCTAATCCCTTGGCTCTCGGCTACCGCACTTTTGCATACCTTAAGAATAATAGCCAAAACTGGCCAGTTAAAAAGTTGGGGCATTATACTTGCTATATTGACTTTTTCGCTTAGTGGGGTTGGCACGTTTCTAGTGCGCTCTGGCTCTGTTACTTCAGTTCACTCATTTGCAACGGATCCTACTAGGGGCGTAGCAATTCTATGTATAGTTATAGCTCTCCTTACCTTGGGCTTAATCGCATTTTTGATCAAGAATAAAATCTATAGAGAACAAACTCAATTCACCAGATCTTCGGTTTTCATAGCGCTTAACAATATATTTATTATATTCTTCACCATTGTAGTTATCACTGGCACTATCTACCCAATAATTCTTGAGTTGGTTTTTGCACAAAAAATTTCTGTAGGTGCGCCTTATTATAATTCTTTATTAGCACCTACAGTTGCCGCTCTTTTAGTGCTTTGTATTTTCGCACCCCAAATTGATGGTATCCCACTATATAAATTTCTAATATCAGCTTTAATCAGCTTTTGCATAACATACGTTTTACCGGAATTTCAAATTTTAGCTGCATTAATAATTTGGCTTGCTGTGCACTTAATTTTAGATTCTTTTTCGCTACTATACGAATTTTACAAAAAGAAGTTCACAGGAAGTTTAACTATGATATTAGCTCATTTGAGCTTTGCTATCCTTGCGCTTGCTATCACGATAAATTCATTGAGTCAGCTAGAAACAGAAAAGATAATAAAGCTAAATGAGCGCATCACCTTTGGCAGCTATGCCGTAAAGCTTTTAAGCATAGATTATCATAAAGGCCCTAACTATTTATCTCGAGTAGCGAAATTTGAAGCTTGGCATAACAATAAATATTTAGGCGAAATAAAGCCGGAAGCAAGGTTATATCCAATAGAAAATCAACAGACGACAGAATCAGGGATCTTGCACACTTTATTGTATGACTTTTACATAACTACTGGTGAAACTAATCAAAATCAAGATATTGTAGCGAGGATTTACATAAGGCCGATGGTTTCATTTATCTGGCTTGGCGGGGCTTTACTATTTGTAACTGGTATCATTTCTATAATTAGAGCCTTTGTAAAAAAGATTTAAAAACCCGTTGCTGCTTATGTTATTTTTAAGCTATGATTACCAATCAACAAACAGTTTACGCAAGTTATGACATACAAACCAGTTACATTGCCAAAGGATTATAAGCCAAGTGATAAAGAAGAATACATGAATCCGATGCAGGTTGAGTATTTCAGGGAAAAATTACTCAAATGGAAAGAGGACCTTGCTCGTGAATCACAAAATACTGTGGACCATTTAAGGGATGAAAATTGGAATGAGCCAGACCTTAATGACCGTGCATCTGTAGAAACTGAAACCAGTTTGGAATTGAGAACTAGAGATCGCTACCGCAAGTTAATGAATAAAATTGATGAAGCTTTAGGCCGTATTGAAAATGGTAGCTATGGCTACTGCGAAGATACCGGTGAACCTATTGGCATTAAGCGCTTAGAAGCGCGCCCAATTGCGACCCTTTCAATAGAAGCACAAGAAAGGCACGAGCGCTTTGAGAAGAGCCATAGCGAAGATTAATAGCAAACTCATATAGCCTATTAAATATGAGTTTTGGTATATTTCGGGCGCTATCTCGGCAGCAATAAATTCAGCAAGAAGTTAAATATTTACATACTTTCTTGCAATATTGGGCCTTTTTGCTTACACTTTCTACAAATTTATATAGGCAGAGATGAAACAAAATAGCAACCCAGCAGTTGATATCGCACTAATGAGCGATGTATTAAACTTCATTACGAATAAAGAAGATACCGAGGCAGATTGCGAGCTACTTAAGAGAAAATTAAGCAAGCTTGGGAGTGGTGCCGTAACTCGGATTCTTGACTTTAGGTTTAACAATGAAATATTGCATTTGAATTTAGCGGGTTATATTTTCACAAAGCTTCCATTTAAGAAAAATTTTTTGAGCTGTATTTTGGAATTGGAGCCGCAACTATTATTACAAATCACTTTTACCTCTCAATGCATCGACAAGGTAAAATCTGTAGATGGCATTAATATTTATGGCGACAGCCAGCCTACAGGTACTACTATTTATGTTACATCCCCGCTGATTTTAGCAATCAAGAATAGAAGCCCTGAGATGGTTACAACTGTTTTAAGCCACCAAATTTTCCTGGATGAGAGAAACTATGATGTAACCACTAATTGCTTACGCCTTATAGACTCTTATTGCTGGGCTATACGTTGGTATTACGACACTAATACAGAAGCAGAAAAGGAAATTTTAGAGATGATTTTTGCAAGTGCATCTGAAAGCATGAGAGAGGCGGGTAAACAAGGGCAGTCAGATTTGTTAAAGTTTTTAAAGGAAAGCTTTTCTTCACAATTAATGTTTGCTACTTTGCAGCACAATGGTCCCAACAACCACAATATTCATATGCAGCAACTAAGCGATTTACAAAAATTGTGCAATGTGTTTGAGGAAGTTCTACCGCAGAAAGAAGTAGAGATTGAGGCACCTAAAGAAGAAAAATGGTCGCCATTGGCATGGGGCGCAGGAGCATTAATTATCGGGCTTGGTGCATGTGTGTTGGCTAAATTCCTTAAAAATGAGTCATCAATTGAAAGATAAAAGCCCCTACCCGCCCACAGCCAGAACTTTACTGTCTTAATCCGTTGCCTTGATTTCTAAATATAGCCGCCGCTATAGAACCAAACATTTTCCCGCATCTGTAAATTTATTTTGTAGAAATGGCATTAATACACCTTTTAGTTTTTATTACTGCAATTTTTGATTGTAAATTTACATATATTCTGATATTAGTGCAATATTCGCCTGTTTATTCTAGGTTGCCAATCTATTATACTAAATCTCATAAATAAATTGAGATAGTAATGCCAGATTTTGGCAAAGTGCGAAGGGAAAAAGCAGTTGAATATTTTACATATTCATCAATTTTTGACCAAGTGAATTTGCCAAAAGATGAGCTTTAATGCTCTATTTATTTTGAGATTTGGTATTAAACAAAAAATTTGTATTTTATGAATAATATTGCATTTAAAATTGTAGAGTGGGGCACTAAGGAGTACCTTGATATAGTAAAATTGCGCCATGAAATGCTGCGTAAGCCGCTAGGTTTGGTTACAGATAAGGACGATTTAGAAGGGGATAAAACTCATGTTAAAATTATTGGATTGAATGAAGAAGAGGTTATTGCAATTGCTGCCTTAGAAGAGATTAATGGCATTTATAAAATGCAAGGAGTAGCGGTAAAAGATGAATACCAGAACAAAGGTATAGGATCTAAAATGATACATTTTTGTGAGAATTACGCCAAGCAATATGGCATAAAATCGATCTTTTGTCATTCATTGCTTTCAGCTTCAAACTTTTATGAAAAGCTTGGGTATGTAGATGAAGGGCATTATGTGAGCGCTTGTGGTATACCATATATTAAGATGACGAAAGTATTATGAGTTATAGTAAATTAGCTTGAAAAGTTTACATAGCAAATCAATAAAAAGCAAAGCATTAAGACAAGGCCGGGTTCTTTGGGGGGCGAGCGCGTAGCGCTCGAACCCGGCCTGCAAGATCTTCTATAAAGATCTTGCAAAATATGACAAACAAGGTTCTGTAATTGAGATTGTGTAAGTAGAAATAGAAGAGAGAGAGAGAGAGAGAGAGAGAGAGAGAGAGAGAGAGAGAGATTTTGGTATTTATTAGGCGAATAGGCAACTAAATATAGCCAGTTTGAGCCTAATGAATAAGAACCAAAATTTCTCTCTTTCTTCTATTTCTACTTACACAATCTCAATGACAGAACCTGCATTCCTTTGGATATTAGGAAAGCTATTTATACCACTAATTCCATTGAAGCAGTCAATAGGCAAATCAGAAAAATCATTAAAAACAAAGGCGTTCTTCCAGATTAGCTCTGAATCAATTTCACATACTTTGCGAAATTGATCACGACTAATATCACAGTACTTACACATTCTATCTGACAGCCTCAATTATTGCTTTTTAATTTAGTATTCAAGTTAAATATTTACTTATGTAGCTGTGTTGCCGGATGGTAATGTACTCCTGCCCCTTAAGGTTAATGTACCCATTTCTTAAACTTAACTATCCCTAAACAATAAGCTTTTTGCAGCTTCAATAGATAGCTCTCTGCGCTCTCCAGTTTGGCGCTTAACAACTTCTACCATATTTTCAGCAGCAAGCTTTGGTCCTATGATGATAATCCACGGAACACCTATTAGCTCCATGCTGGAAAGCTTATGGCCAATACTGTTTTCAGTATCATCTACTAGCACATCTTTTTCATGCGAGCGCATAGCATCATAAAGATCTGCTGCCATATCATCACAGATAGAGTTGCCCGGGCGTAAATTAACAATTGCTGCATCAAATGGGCTAACGCTTGCAGGCCAAATAATGCCTTTTTCATCATGATTTGCCTCAATTAAAGCTGCAACCAACCTAGATGCACCTATGCCATAACAGCCCATTTGGGGATTAAATAATTTACCTTCTTTATCCTGAAGATTTATTCCCATAGATTTGCTGTATTTATCCCCTAGATAAAATATGTGCCCAACTTCAATTCCTTTTTTAGTAAGCAGTTTAGAAGCAGGAATAGGGCATGAATCTGGATCATGTTTTTCCTTTTCATTAGCGTAAAATTTATTGAAGCCTTTGATGTCAATTTCCATGGAATCTAGATAGCTTTCAGCCTCTTCTTCAAAAAAAATAGTGCTTTCTCCGTTTTCAGCAAGTACGTGGAACTCATGGCTTAAATCTCCACCCATAGAGCCTGTATCTGCTTTAACTGGTATTGCACGTAAGCCTAAACGCTTAAACACCTTTAGGTAAGCAATAAACATTTTTTCGTAAGAGACTAGGGCTGCGGCTTCATCAATGTCAAAAGAATATGCGTCTTTCATTAAAAATTCACGAGCTCTCATTATGCCAAAACGAGGGCGAATTTCATCGCGAAATTTCCAGCTTATTTGGTAAAGATTTTTTGGGAGATCTTTATAAGATTGTACAGTATTCTTAAAAAGATCGGCAACTACTTCTTCTGCCGTTGGGCAATAAGTTAGTTCATTACCATTGCGGTCTGTAAGGATCAGCATTTCTGAGCTTAAATCACCCTCTGCTCCATATCTTCCAGACTTTTTCCACAAGTCGACTGGCTGCATAGAAGGCATTAAAATTTCCAATGCACCGGCATTGTTCATCTCTTCACGAATAATTTGCTCTACCTTTTTAAGTACTTTGCAGCCAAGAGGCAGCCAATTATAAAGCCCAGATGCTAATTGGCGTATCATACCGGATCGTAGCATTAACCTGTGAGATGCCACAACAGCATCTTTAGGATCATCCTTAAGTAAAGGTAAAAAGTATTGCGTTAAATACATGCTATTAGCCTCTCTTCTTTTAAATCAGCAGTTAATGAGCTACTACTGGGTTTAAGTTGTTAAACTCACGCTCTTGCTTTGCCAGTTCTTCTTCTTCATTCCAAATTATGGGTGTGAATGCTTTGGTCAAAGCAACTTTGAACACTTCTTCAGCCCTTTCTACAGGAATTATCTCAAGCCCAGATTTCATGTTTTCCGGAATATCTTCCAAGTCTTTAACATTCTCAGATGGAATTAAAACTGTTTTAACACCACCTCTGAGCGCTGCAAGCAATTTCTCTTTCAACCCCCCAATAGGCAACACCCTACCTCTTAAAGTAATTTCTCCGGTCATCGCTATATCTCTACGCACAGGTATGCCAGTTAACACCGAAACTAATGAAGTTGATATTGCAATACCCGCAGATGGACCATCCTTCGGAGTCGCACCTTCTGGTACGTGAATGTGTATATCCTTAAGTTTAAATATATTTGGCTTAATGCCAAATTCTACTGCTTTAGACCTAATATAACTCAGTGCAGTTTGCGCAGATTCTTTCATCACATCGCCAAGTTTACCCGTGATTTTAAGATCTCCACCACGGCCATATAAAAGAACCGCCTCAATAGAAAGCAAATCACCGCCAACTTCGCTATACGCCAAGCCATTGGTTATACCAACGAGATTATCTTTTTCCACTTCACCAAATTGATATTTGCGAACGCCTAGATAATCACCTAGATTTTGACTAGTTATCTTCAGGCTCTTAATGGTTTCATCAGATAAAATTTTTCTAATCGATTTACGAATAACCTTTGCTATATTGCGGTTTAGCCCACGTACACCAGCTTCACGTGTATAATAACGGATGATATCAAGCACTGCATCAGTGGTTATTGAAACTTCATTCTCTTTAGCTCCATGCCCACTTAGTTCTTTAGGAATTAAATAGTTTTCGGCAATTACTAATTTCTCTTTTTCAGTATAACCAGATAGGCTTATAATTTCCATTCGGTCCATCAATGGTCGCGGTATTCCATCATATCCATTAGCGGTTGCCACAAACATTACTTGAGATAAATCATAGTCCACTTCCAAGTAGTGATCGCTGAACATATTGTTTTGCTCTGGATCCAACACCTCTAGCATTGCAGAGGATGGGTCACCTCTGTAGTCAAAACTCATTTTGTCTATCTCATCTAAAAGCATAACCGGGTTGCTCTTCTTAGCCTTTTTCATGCCTTGAATTATTTTACCTGGCATAGCCCCTATATAGGTTCTTCTGTGCCCCTTTATCTCGGCCTCATCACGCAGGCCACCTAATGAAACTTTTACAAACTCTCGCCCTGTAGCCTTTGCAATTGATTTAACTAAAGATGTTTTACCGACACCAGGTGGACCTACCAAACAAATTACTGGACTTTTAAGCGCATTAGTGCGCAGATTAACAGCTAAATATTCTAAAATTCGCTCTTTGATTTTTTCTAAGCCATAGTGATCCTTATCAAGCACTTCTTGAGCTTTTATAATGTTTTTGTTAAGTGGACTGAAAACTTTCCACGGGGTATTTATTATCCAATCCAAATAATTTCTAACTACCGATGCCTCTGAAGACATTGGATTCATAAACTTAAGTTTCTTAATTTCTGCTTCAGCCTTTTCTCTGGCTTCTTTAGTAAGCTTTAAATGCTTAATCTTATTTTCTAATTCTGCAGCTTCTTCTTTGAAATCCTCTTCCCCAAGCTCCTTCTGAATAGCTTTTAGCTGCTCATTTAGGTAATAATCTTTTTGATTTTTTTCAATCTGATGACGCACCCTTGTTTTAATTCTTGTCTCTGTATTTAAGAGATCAATTTCAAGCTGTAAGTACCCAAGAATTTTCTCAAGTTTTTTCGTTAGTGTGGTCGACTCCAAAATATCTTGCTTATGGGATACTTTTATCATCAAACTAGAGCTAACAACATCGGCAAACTTTGTAAGGCCATCCACCATCTGAAGCGTAGTTAATACCTCGGGGTTAACCTTAGGGCTAAGCTGAACATAATTTTCAAATAAATCACTGATAGAGCGCCTAAGAGCAGATAGTTCGCTAGGGTTCTCCGAATATTCATCCTCTAAATCCGTAACTACTGCCTTGTGACAGTTATTTTCCGTTAAATATTTAGTAACTTTAACCCGCTTTTTGCCTTCTACTAAAACCTTAATGGTAGTGTCATTAAGTTTAAGCACCTGTAAAATTTGCCCAACAACACCAACTTTATATAGTTCAGTTGTTTTTGGATTGTCATTGTTAGCATCTTTCTGAGCAACTAACAGTATTTTATTGCCAGCTTCTGTAGCCACGTCTAGAGCATTTATTGATTTGTCTCTACCAACAAACAAAGGCACTATCATGCCTGGAAATATTACCAGATCTCTAAGTGGCAAAACTGGAATGGTATTTTGGGGTGATTTTTTCATTACTATATTGCTCCTATTTGGCTTTTATATATGTAGCAAACATGAAAATAACAAGGGGTGCCATAACATAATTACTCACAGCACGGGAAATATACTCCGTTAATTTGAAAAATTGGAGCGTCGCAGCTAACTTATCGCGTCCGCACCTATTAATATAGGCTTACGGTGCTCAAATTGCTGCTCCTTCCACTTGTTCAAATTTCCTGTCGTCTATGCCTTTTTGCCAACTCTTAATTTATGACAAGTATTGTATAGCATTTGGAATAAAAGTCTATCCTCCAGCCGTCATTAGTATATAATAGTATTGCCTTTTGGACAAACATACTTTTTAGCTTTTTATAATACTATATTACAAAAATGGACTTATCTTACAAAACAGATATAAAATTATATTTTTTATTATTATTCCTTGTCTATGTTCCGTATTCGCTTTTTAATTTATTTTCCATATCAATTAGGCCAGAAATACTCCTAATAACAATTTTCTATTTCTCCATCATAAAACTATTTAATGTTAGCCTAATTTACCTGGCTTTAATTGGCTTATTGAATGATGAATTGCTCAATGCAGCTTTGGGGCTGCATGCTATTACCTACGTTACAATAACAGTGCTTGGCAGGACTAATGCAAATTCGCTATATAAACAAAAATTTAGTGTAGTATTTTGTAGCTTTATCTTATTTGTCTTGATTTCTGAAGTGTTACGACAGATCATAAATTTTTCATTAAATTTACCGGTAAGTATTTCTTACTCGCAAATATTTGGAATTATAGTTACGGTACTTTTGTACCCTATCATGCACTATTTTTATACTATTAAAATAAGTTGGTTTATTAATAAAAATGCGCGATGATTCACTGAAATATAAAAAGTTCTCTCGCAGGGCCCTATTTCTCGGCGGCATAAAATTATTTTTCTTTTCTGTAATAGCAGGTAGATACTATTACCTGCAGATGGTATCCTCCAGCAAGTTTACTACGCTCTCTGATAAAAACCGCATGAAGCTAATGGTGCTTACTGCACCCAGAGGTATAATTTACGATTGCGACTATGAAGTAATTGCAACTAACTCATCTAATTTTAGAGTTGGTATCGATAGCTTAGCCATCCCAAATGTTTCGGATTTGATTACCCAAATATCAAGCGTTTTAGGTATGGACCTTACATTGGGAGAGGAAGACATAAGGCGCAGGATAGCAAAAAGGCAACCCAATGATTATTTGTATATAAAGGATAATTTATCTTGGACAGATATTAGCAAGCTTATTGAAAGTGACCATATGCTTCCAGGGGTAGAGGTTGTAGAGTCATCCCATAGAAGTTACAGATTTGCAGATGCCTTTGCGCATATAACCGGATATGTGTCCTCTCCTAATAAGCAGGAAGTAGAAAGTTTATCCATGCCAATATCGGATCAAATGAAAATTGGTAAGATGGGGGTGGAAAAGATTTTTGATAATACGCTTATGGGATATCCGGGCTTAAAGAAAACAGAAGTTGATTCCAGAGGCAAATTTATAAGGGTAATTTCCAAAGAAAACCCAGCTCCAGGTCGTGATATAGTGCTTTCTGTAAATTCTAAGCTACAAAATTTTATTCATGAGCTGTTGACTACTAGAGATTTAACAGCTTCGGTTGTTGTGATGAATGTTCAAAACGGGCATATACTTGCCTTGCATTCCACACCTAGCTTTGATCCTAATTTGTTTGTAGACGGAATATCCAAGAACGATTGGGATAATATAATGAAAGCTGATTCCAATCCGTTGCTTAACCATGCAATTACAAGTGCTTACCCACCTGGGTCCACTTTTAAGCTGGTCACCGCCTTTTCCGGTCTGATTGCAGGTTTGGATCCCAAAACCCGGTACTTCTGCCCTGGAGAATTTCGTTTAGGCTCTCGTGTTTTTAGATGCTGGAAACCCTCTGGGCATGGTCTTATTGACTTGCCTACAGCTATAATGCAATCTTGTAACCCATATTTTTTTAACTTAGCTTTAAAAATGGGCATGAATAAATTATATAGTGGCGCAAAAGCCTTAGGGTTAGGAGAGCGTACAGGTATAGAGCTTTTGGGAGAAGTGGATGGATTGATGCCAAGCCCAGAATGGAAAAAGAGCAGATATAAATTAGATTGGTATCCTGGGGATACAGTAAATGCTTCAATTGGCCAGGGCTATACCTTACTAACTCCATTGCAAATAGCAACTATGACAGCTCGGATTGCATCTGGCAAAAAGGTAAGCCCAACTTTAGTGCCCACAGAAAAAGAAATTGAACCACTTGATGCTGATCCTAAAATTTTGCAGGTGATTAAGGGCGGGATGTTTGATTGTGTAAATAGCCCTGGTGGCATTCTATATAGCAGAAGTTTATCCATAGGAGATCTTACTATTTGTGGGAAAACAGGTACTGCACAGGTCGTGGCATTAAAGTATAAACACTTAGGTCACAAATATAAACATCATGGTCTCTTTACTAGCTTCGCTCCTTATAATGACCCTAAATATGCAGTAACCGTTGTAGTCGAGCATGGAGAAGCTGGAGCTAAAGTCTCCCCACTTGCTAAGGAAATTTATGAATTCATGCTGATTAACGGCATATCTTAATTCATGTAAATCAAAATACTAGTTGCATGTGCAATATATCTTAAATATATTTTTGCATAGTGATTTAGTATATAGACAGCTTTAATGCAAAAATTTTTACTTTGGATAATCCTGTCTTTAGTAAGCGCCCAAGTGTTTGCAAAAGATGAGATTATTTATGTTGCACCACAATTGGGCACATTTGATATAAATGGCTGCAAAAAAAGATTTGCGGGTGGCGCTGAAGTTAGAATGAATTTTATTCATAAAATAATGGTACCCAAACTAGGTGCTTATATCACAAGTAAAGGTTCAAGCTATTATTATGCTGGGTTTAACCTGGAATTGCCGGTATACAAGGAAAGCTTATATCTAATGCCCGGGTTCGCAGCAGGCGGATATTCTAAAGGCAGGGGCAAAGTTTTAGGTAGCGTATTGGAATTTTACTCGAGCATAGAAATGAATTATAAATTTAAAAACTTGCATAGGATCGGGATTAACTTTGGCCATATTTCAAATGCGGGTATATGCAAAAAAAATCCAGGATCGGAAAATATCTTTTTAACTTATAGCATTCCACTCTCCAATTTTTTAAAATTTAATAATACCATTTCCGCAAAATAATATTAATGATCATTTTGCTATTATTAAAATCTTCGTGCTTAACTTTTTGTAAAATTTTGCTATAATGGTTACGTATGTGGATTTAAGGAGTATCTAATGTCTGAAACTAAAATTACCACTAGTAGAGAGTTTAAAGTTAGTGATTCTGTGGTTTACCCTTCGCATGGGGTGGGTATTATAGCTAATATTGAATCTCAGCGGGTTGCAGATGTTGAAGTTAAATGTTTGGTTATAACTTTTGAAAAAGACAAAATGACTTTAAAGGTTCCTGTTAACAGGGCAGCTAAAGCTGGCTTGCGCCATTTAGCATCTTCCGATGACATAGAAAAGGCCATAATTACTTTAAAAGGCAAAGCCAAAATAGAAAAAGGCATGTGGAGTAAACGTGCGCAGAAATATGAAGAAAAAATTTACTCTGGCAATGTAGTATATATAGCTGAAGTACTTAGAGACTTGCACCGCAATGTTGATGACCCAAATAGATCATACAGCGAGCGTATGATTTATGAATCTGCTTTCCAGCGTTTTATCAATGAATATTCAGCTACCAATAATATTAATATTGAAGAAGCACGCAGGCAAGTGCATGAGATTTTAGAAGAATCTAAAATGTTATACAACGAAGCTGCTTAAAGAGGTATTAATGGATTCACTTGCTGTTGTTGATATATCGCGGCATGCAATCTATTTACTAATCAAAATATCTTTGCCAATTTTATTAGTGGCACTTTTTGTGGGGCTTGCTATATCTTTATTCCAAGCCCTTACACAAATTCAGGAGCCTACACTTTCTTTTGTCCCTAAAATTATTGCCATCTTTTTCACTTTGCTGATTGCATTAAATTTCATTGGATCAAATATGTTGGTTTTCACAGAAGAGATAATGCAAATGATCGCGAATGTTAGGTGATACTAAATTTCAAAATAAATTGAGATAGTAATGCCAGATTTTGGCAAAGTGCGAGGGGAAAAAGCAGTTGAATATTTTATACCAAATCTCAAAATAAATAGAGCGCTATAATAATTTAACTTGAATATTAAACTAAAAAGCAATAAAATAAATAGTGGGTTGCAACTATTTGTTTTATGTTTACAGAATCTTTAAAGGCTATTCTGCAAGCCTGGCGCAGCGCTTCGCGCTCGCCCCTGAGCTACCGAGGCCTTTCTTTATGCTTTGCTTTTTATCGATTTGCTGTGCAAGCTTTTCAAGCTAATTTACTATACTCTGCTTTGCAAGCGTAAATCCAAACTACCGGCTTTAGACGGTAGTAATTTAACCTCAGCTCGATATAAGAGGGCAATAAGCTATTGATAATAAAGGGCTTTCTTAATATTCGATCTTCAAATAAATTGCCATTTAAATAAAATTTCAATAATTCTCTTTCCGCTGACGGAGTCAGCAAAAGCTCTGGCTCAAAAAATCTGAGGTTAATTTATGCTATTACTTCTTATCATCTCTTGTGTCATTTGGCTCTCTGAGCTGCCTTATACCTGTTGCTGCTCCTTCAATAACCTTTTTCGCGAGCTCTTGAGCTTGAATCTGCGCGCTAGTTAATTGCTTGGTGAGTTCATTTATTATTGTTTGTTTTTCTTTTAATTTATCATCTAAAGATTCTATAGTTTGCTTGTATAAAGAGATTTGCCCCTCTATTTCTTTTGCCTTTAGCTCATTGGTATACTTATATCTCATCTCCAAATCGGCGCTGACCTTGGCCGTTGCTTCTGCAATCTTCTCCTCTAAAGTCTTGGTGAAGTTTTGGCTTGCTTCTCGTAGCTCTGTTAATTCCAACTCTTTTGAGGATAAAACCGCTTCTCTTTCTGAAAGTTCTTTTTCCACTTTTTGCCTTTTTTCCTCGAGCTCCCTTTCTAAATTAACCTTATTAACTTCATATTGGTCAGCGTCTTTTTGCTCCTTGAGTTTTCTTTGATAATCGTATTCCTCTTCCTGCCGCTTAATTTCTTTTTTATATAATTCTTCTTGTTCTTTTTTCCTTAACTCATATTCTTTCTGTTCTTTGGCCCAGATCTCTTTCTTTTCCAACATCTCTTTTTGAAGAGCATTTTGATTTTCTATTTTAAGCGCCTCAAACTCTTGCTGCTTTCTTCTATTAGCCAGTATCAATACCTCTAGGCTATTTGCGTTAGCAACTATGTTATGCGTCTCCTCAAGCCCACGCGCGGCTATATTGCTAGCCTCTTGCAGGTTGGCGAGTTTATCTCGCTCTACAAGAAGTTTTTTACTCAGCTCATCAAGCGAGTTACTGATGCCAACCTTAAGATCAGCAATTTGATGGATTATATCACTTTTAGTGTTGCTTTGAGCAACTGCAACAATTTCCTTTTCTGCTTCCCTTTTCTGTGCCTTTGCCCTGTCATTATCATTGAGACCCTCAACTTCTTCAAGCAAGGCATTATATGCCTCTAGTATTTCGTTCTTATTGTTTTTACTGCTTACTTTCACGATAGCCATGGATTACCTGATAGTGTTTTTGTAACACTATCATAAATGCCAAGATGGGTCCAAACGAAAAGTGATACCAAATCTCATAAATAAATTGAGATAGTAATGCCAGATTTTGGCAAAGTGCGAAGGGAAAAAGCAGGTGAATATTTTACATATTCACCAATTTTTTACCAAGTGAATTTGCCAAAAGATGAGCTTTAATGCTCTATTTATTTTGAGATTTGGTATGACACTAAATGGAACGTTGCTCCTCCCAAATTAGCGGAGCATATGCACATAAAAAATCCGCAAGCTCGATGAAGAACCTGCGGATTTGAATTACCTTTTGATAAAAATCAAAAAGTTAATTAGCGTGCGCTATAAGCAGAAGCAGCAGCAGTTGCAAGAGCTCCAGCAGCTAGTCCAAACAAGGTAGCAACACCTACGCCTTCTTTAGTTAGCGCAGCATCTTGTATAGATGCCTTTAAGCCTGATTTTTTATCAAATGTTTTATAAACAGAAGCACATGTCATAAGGCCAACACACAAAGAAGCTACTGTATTACGATGAAAGCATTGAGTAATAGCAAACAAAACAGGAGCAGCTATAGAGGCGTGAGTAAGGGCAGAAAGACCGGAATTAATTATAATAGCTGAATTTGGTTGTGCTGCCTTGGTAACTTTACCATCTTTATCTATAACTTCTTTGTTTGTAAGCAGGCCCCAACCACATTGAGCTAATAAACTTAGCACCGCAATACCAGCAACAGATGTTGCAGTAAAGATTTTTTGTTGGTTTGTAGCATAGCTAACAGCAGTTGTAACAGCTGTACTTAATTTATCTGACATTGACATAATAAAACCTATAAATTTTTAATTCATTAATACTCGCATAATCAGATTAATAGCTGATTATACCCACGTTCTACCCCGCATTTTATAACAGAGTTTTCGAAGTTATGAGAAAAAATAGCAAACTTTTATTCGCTGCGCAATCTAAATAAGTAAGTTTTGTATTAATTTATATGAAATATTTAAATGCAGAATGCTAACTGGCACATGCGTGCACAGTTTACTTATAATGCTTGTATTTTTATATTAATGCTAGAGAGTTTTCCACATTAATTTTTTCACTAACATCATAAAAAAACTTAATGCGAGAAAATACAATGGCATCGGCAATAGCGTGCCGTTATGTAAAGCCCCCATTATCAAGGTAAAGCCCGATATCAAGCAGTAGTAAAATGACCCAAACAAACTCGAAGCCGTGCCAATGCACCATTTATAATCTACAAGAGCAAGTGCTAGCGCGTTACTCATGGCCATGCATCCACCAAATGTAGAAACCATTTGCATTAAGATGGTAAGTGCAATTACATACTTCACAGGAATAGGTGAAACAAATGAATGCCAAAGAATAAATGCACTAAACACAAAGTTTGCAGATAAAATTATGTATAACCCATAGCTCATTATGTTAGCAGATGCATGGGTATTATGGAGTTTTTTAGAAAGCATGCCACCTAGCATGGTGCTAAAAGCTATCGGCATAAATCCAAGCCCATATTCACTTGGAGAAAGCCCTAAAAGTTTAATTAAATAAAATGAGCCTTCAGCAAAATAACTAAAAGAAATGCCGTTCCCTGCTGCAATTATTAACCCAAACCCAATAACATTTTTATCATGCACTAAGTGTTTTACAACCGCTATCATTGATACGCGCCTTCTATTACTTGTATGGTGAGTTTCTGGAAGCTTGAAGATTATCAGAATGGTCACCGCAATTGTAAATAAAGTAAGAAACAAGAAGTTGGCTTCCCAACCAAAGTGGCTAGCAATTACCCCTCCAATTACTGGGCCCACAGCAGGGAAAATCGCTAAAGCGCTGCCTATAGATGAATATGCCCGCCCTAAGGCTGCGCCTTGGAAAGAATCTCTACAAATCGCCTGCCCCATAACGCTACCAACACTGCCACCAAAAGCTTGTATTAATCTGCTGCACATTAATATCTCTATTGCATTCGAAAAATAACACCCAATACAACCAAACGTAAAAATTGTAAGGCCAGCTACAATGCAGGGCTTCCGTCCAATCCTGTCGGAAAGATTGCCCCAAAATAGCATACCCAAAGCAAATCCAAGCAAGTATATGGTGATAGTATACTCAGCAATGCTTTCAGAAGTTTGTAGGGAAATAGCAATATCAGGCAAAGAGGGGGTATAAACCGTTTCCGCCAGTTTTGGGAAGCCTATTATAAGAACAATAAGCCAGATGCCTGATAAAACTGGGTTAATCATTCTCTGCCTATGCTTTGTAAATTAACATATTCTCGCTTTATGAACTTCCATCATTCCATCAAGAAATTGCCATAATAGAGTTGCGCCTTTTTGAGCACCCTGCGATACTTTTTCTTGAGATTCTGCATCTAAGCCATCTATTAAACTAGCCACCTCTTCTGTATGCCACTCATCAGCTTCCATATGGACGAAAAAAAATTCCAAGGTTTTTGCATCCGCAATATTATAATGCTGTTTTAAACCATCAATTTTAGATTCAGCAACTTTTGGCGTTTGTCTTTCATAAGCATATAAAGCACCTAGCCCTGTTGCATAATCTTGCCTAACCAAGTCAAAATAACCATCTACCAAATCACTTGTGGAGTAAAATGCAGGATTCAAATCTAACTCCTCTCTTGCAACACCCAAACCTTCAGCAAATCGCTTCCATAATTCTGGATGATTATTTTCACCTCTCTCCTCATCAATTAAATTCTCCAGTAATAATTGCCTTGATTTAATATCAGTGCATAACGCGTGAATCTGGCTTATGTAGCGGGGGAATGCGGCCACATGATGGTAATATTCTCTCGCATAAACTTGAAGGGTTTCTTTTGTTAAGCCCCCTTTGTTCCAAGCCTGGTAGAAAGGATGTTTTAACAAATCCAAATTTTCAAGTAAGTTATTAAGCGTTTTGCAAAATTCCATATATCCTACAATAATTAATGTGCGATTTATTTAACAAGCCCTGTTATATCATTAAAGGTGACATATAGCATTAATGAAATTAAGAGTGCAAAGCTTATCTTTGTAACCGCCAACTTGAATTTTTCAGAGGCGGGTTTGCCAGTTATCGCTTCAACTGCATAAAAAGCAAGATGCCCACCGTCCAAAACTGGTAGCGGCAATAGATTCACTAATCCTAGATTAATCGAAATAAGCGCGATAAACCATAGAATACTAACAAAGCCATGTTGCGCAGATTGCCCAGAATACTGTGCAATTTTAATTGGCCCCCCTAACTCTTTAGTGCTGCGGCTGCCAGTTATAATCTGCCACAGGCCCTTTATCATTCCAGTAGAAATTGCGAAAGTTTCATGAATACCTTGCTGCACAGATTCAATAAAAGATAATTTTACTAGCTTGCCTCCGGTGGCAGAAATTCCGAGTATCGGCATTTGAATTTCATTACCATAAGCATCCTTAACCTTTTCCAGTTTAGGGGTAGCTTTTAAGTTTATCTGCTTTTTCCCACGCTCCACCAACAACGACACTTGTGTCCCAGTGTTAAGTGCTATAGATTGGCGCAGCTCCTCAAAGGTAATAACTTGTGCTTCATCAATAGCTAAGATTTTATCCCCAGGCTTAATACCAGCTATAGCTGCAGGGCTACCCTTTGCCACTTGAGAAACTACCGGATCAGTCGCAGGTTTGCCATACCAAAACAACATACCCACAATAATTAATATCGCACTTATATAATTGAAAGCGGGTCCTGCAAAAACTATAACAGCTTTCCTCCACAATTCTTTATGATGAAAAGAAACAAGTTTATCCTTGAAGCTCATTTGGTCAATTTTAAGGTCGGCACTACTGCTTGCCACATCCGAATCCCCAAACATTTTTACATATCCGCCAAATGGGATAATACTTAATTTCCATCTAGTGCCATGGCTATCATTAATGCCAAGTAATTCTTTCCCAAAACCTATTGAGAAAACCTCCACTCGCACTCCATTAAGCCTGGCAAATAGATAGTGACCAAACTCATGTATGAAAACAACTATGCTTAAAATAACTAAAAACCAAAAGAAATACTCAATCCCTACCAAAAATCCCTGCATGTACACACATCCCTAAAATTGCCTAATCAAGATTCTAACAAACTAATAATAAATTTCAAAAGAAATTAGGATAGTAACACTAGATTATAATAACGTGTTTTATTGCCTTGATATTTTATGTGTAAAATAGTAAAAGAGACTCTTCTATACTTCTCGTAAATCAAGAGTTGGCAAAAAATTTTGGAGTTTACCTAATGAGAGCAATGTTACAAAAATTCTTTAGTCGCTTCCCAGTAATAGAGCTTGGAGATGTGCGCCTTCGCGATTTAATGCTTTCTGATAAGGAAGGTTATTTTAAAATGATGGCGGATCCCGAAGCCTCTCAGTACCTCTCAGACGAAGACATTCCCAAAAGCATTGAAGAAACTGAAGAGGAAATTAAATATTGGGGCGGTTTATACTATAAAAAGCAAAGTATATTTTGGACAATTGCAGATAGTAAAACAGATGAATTTATGGGCACCATCGGCTTCAATAATTGGAATTTTCATAACCAACGCGCTGAAGTTAGCTACGATCTAATGAAAGAACATTGGCGCAAGGGCATAATGACTAAGGTTTTAAGAAATGTCGCTATTTTCGGTTTCAAAGAAATGGGTCTTGCTAGAATAGAAGCAAGAACAATGCTAGACAATAAACCTTCTACTGGGCTACTAGAAAAGGTAGGTTTTAAGCTTGAAGGCGTGCAAAGGTCTTATCGAATAATTCGCGGTCAACCTACCGATATTACTCTATATGGCTTAGTTAAAGACGATTATTCAGGATTTTTGTCGTAATACTAACGTATACCAAATCTCAAAATAAATTTTAATATAGCTAAAGCGGTATAAAAGTAGTATGGCATTTTAATAAAAAGCAATAATGCAAACAGCGACCCCGCTGTTTGTTAATACTTGATGTTCCGTCATTTCATTTCGCAAGATCTTTATAGAAGATCTTGCAGGCCGGGTGCAGCGCATTCGCGCTCGCCCCCTTGAGCTACCGCGGCCTTTCTTTATGCTTTGCTTTTTAAATTAATTTAATTAACTGTGGCAAGCAGCGTAATAATTTGAGTTAATAATTATTCTAACCTCAGCTCGACGTAAGGAATTAAAAAAGAAGGCATAAACTTACTGCCTCTATTATAAATAAATTGCCTACCTGTAGTGATATTATTGCAGCCGCTTCAGCATGCTTAGGCAAAAAAGCTCTGGCCGTGGGGGCAAAAAATTTGTATATGCAGGCGCATAGCGCCTACTATACACAAATTTTTTGAGCCAGAGCTTTTGCTGACTTCGTCAACGGGAAGAGGATTATTGAAAATTATTTAAAAGGCAATTTATTTGAAGATCAAATATTAAGCAAATCGTTTGCTATCAATAGATTACGACCATCTTATATCGAGCTGAGGTTATTCTAATTCAACTCAAACTATTATAGCTGAAGCATTTTAATTTGAATATAGGAGCGAGGAACGAAATGTAGTAAAACCTACATGAGTGATCGAGCAACGCGTAGTCAAATTATAAAGGCTTAGCTATACTACATGAGTGATCGAGCAACGCGTAGTCAAATTATAAAGGCTTAGCTATAATACTTCACTTCTCTGAAGATTCAGCTTTATAGCCTAAAATTGCTGATTGCCTAGCAACCGCTAAGTTGAAGTAATTTCCCATCTCAATTACTACAAACATAACCTCTTTGGGAATATGGTTTAGCCTGCCCTCTATCACTTCTTCTTTGCCAGGTTCTATAATTTTATTAAGGTTCATGGTGTAATCACCAATAAAATCTTTTTCCTTAGTATAGACCGAAAATCTCACAGCATCTAAAAGTTGCGGCGATTTACCTATGTTTTTGGCTATAACTTTAACATTGAGCTCCACTTGGCCAGACGCATCATTCTCGGCATTTTCTGAATTCAATGTGCAATCAACAAAATCAAACCTAAGGTTTGATACATCTTGCAAATGTATAGCATCGAAGAAAAGAACCGCATTGGGGAATTTTTTGATAATTTCTTTTTTGTAAGTAACGGCAAGAATAAAAGCTAATACCACCAGTGCTATCATTGATATAACCTTGAAGGTAATCATCAACCAAGTCTTTTCATATAACTTTTGCTCTTGTGGTTTAATAGGTATGCGAATAGTAGGTTTAATTTCTTCTTTTTTCTGCTCTGGCTCCTCTTTCATAACTCGTGGAGTTGGCTGGGTATCTTGCTTAACATGCTCTTGAGAGAAATCTTCTTGAAAATTTGCGCTTTCTTGAAAATGCACTTCTTCCTGAGGACTTACGCTTTCCTGCGGATAGAACTCTTCCTGCGGCTTTATCCCTTCCTGAAACCATTCATATTCACAGGCAGAACACTTTACTTTCCTACCATTTATGCCAATGGCAGAGTCAGGAACCTTAAATTTAGCACCACAATTATTGCAGGATAGAATCATGTGATCAGATTTATTTTGTTTTTAACAGCTAGAATGTATATTGTTTGCTAAAATTAGTCTACGGTTTCTGCTATGGAAGAGAAAAAAAATCATTTAAAAATTTTAATTGAACAAGCTTGGGATGCAAAAAACCAAGGGGCAGCTCTAGAACCAGCAGAAAAATCTGCAGTTTTAGAAGTTTTAAACCAGTTAGATGATGGAGCTTTACGAATCGCAGAATGCATAGATGGAGAATGGCTGGTAAATGAGTGGCTTAAAAAAGCTATTTTACTATCCTTTAAAATTTATGAAAACAAAGCTGCTTTTGAGTATTTAGCTTATGATAAAATTCCTTTAAAGTTTCATGGATGGGGCGAAGAAAAATGGCTTAAAGCGGGATTCCGAGTAGTTCCTGGAGCAGTGGTGCGCCACTCTTCTTATATTAGTCCAAAAGCGATCATAATGCCTAGCTTTATTAATATAGGTGCTTATATTGGTGGTGGCACCTTAATAGACACCTGGGCTACAATAGGCAGCTGTGCGCAGATAGGATCTGGGTGCCATATATCTGGCGGAGTTGGCATAGGTGGAGTTTTAGAGCCATTACAGGCTAATCCTGTAATAATTGAAGATAATGTATTTATCGGCGCACGCAGTGAGATAGCAGAAGGAGTTATTGTAGAGGAAGGCGCAGTAATTTCCATGGGAGTTTTCATAGGTTCATCCACAAGAATTTACGACCGTGCAACTGGCCAAATCTTTTATGGGCGTGTACCAAAATATAGTGTAGTAGTACCAGGCACTCTACCAAGTTCTGATGGAAAAACTCAAACTTATGCTGTTATCATAGTAAAACAGGTGGATGAAAAAACCAGAGCAAAAACATCCATTAATGAATTGTTAAGAGCATATACTTCTAGTAAATTAGGAGTTGGTAAAAAGGTATAGACGACAGGAAATTTGGAAAAGTGGTAGGAGCAGCAACTTTGAGCACCGTATAAGCCTATACTAATAGGTGCGGACGCGGAGAAGTTATACTGAATCTCAAAATAAATTGAGATAGTAATGCCAGATTTTGGCAAAGTGCGAGGGAAAAAAGCAGTTGAATATTTTACATATTCATCAATTTCTTACCAAGCAAATTTACCAAAAGATGAGCTTTAATGCTCTATTTATTTTGAGATTTAGTATTAGCTGCGACGCCCCAATTTTTCAAATTAACGGAGTATAGATGGATAGTATAGCGATCGCACAGAAATTAATATCATGCAAATCCATTACCCCTGGGGATGATGGCATTTTTGATTATGTATTAGAATTGCTAGCAACTGCAGGATTCAAATGCCAAATTTTGGAATTTGGCGAGGGAAAAGAAAAGGTAAAGAATTTATATGCCCAAGTGGGTGTTTCTGCACCCAATCTTTGTTTTGCGGGGCACTTAGATGTGGTGCCTCCAGGTGATCTACATGCTTGGAAACATAACCCTTTTGCGGGAACTATAGAAGAAGGTAAGCTTTTTGGTAGAGGAGCCGTAGATATGAAGTGTGCTGTCGCCGCCTGGATTGCAGCAAGCATTAAGGTAGTAAACGAAGGCAAGCTAAATGGCTCAATCAGTTTGCTACTTACTGGAGATGAAGAAGGGCCAGCAACCCATGGAACGGTAAAAGTTTTAGAACATTTGAAAGAACAAGGGGTAGCTATTGATGCTTGCATTGTGGGAGAGCCAACTTGCGAAAAACATTTTGGAGACACAATAAAGATAGGCCGCAGAGGCAGTATAACTTATAACCTTGAGGTGATTGGCGTGCAAGGGCATGTAGCATATCCACATCTAGCCAAAAACCCAATTGATATTATGGTTGCTATCCTGCATGAATTAAAAGCAATAAAGCTCGACGTTGGGAACGAAAACTTTCAAGCTAGCAATTTGGAAATAATAAGTGTGGATGTTGGAAATTCTACTACCAATACAATACCGGGTAAGGCAAGTGCTATTCTTAATGTGCGATATAATAATGAGCAAACAGAAGAAAAATTAACTCATATAATTAAGTCGGTATGCGATAAACATACGGACAGCTATCATTTAACAAGTAAAGAATCTGCCAAAGCTTTTTTAAGTGCGCCAAATGATTTTGCTTATAAGCTTGCAAAAGTTGTAGAAGAAGTATCAGGCATTAAGCCAAAATTCAGCACGTCTGGCGGAACTTCTGACGCCAGGTTTATTCAAAAATACTGCCAAGTTGCTGAGTTTGGATTGCTAAATGATACTGCTCATAAAGTTGACGAATATACCTCTATTGAAAATTTAGTGAAATTAGAAAAGATTTACTATAACTTAATATTTAGTTCAACTTGTTAGGCTTATACCATTTCCGCAGAATAATTGGTAGATGTGGGAAAAGGTTTGGTTTTATGAGAAGATGAGAAAATGCAGTAATATTATATATATTACAAGTTTTCATATCGATCTATAAAAGCAAAGATTGAAGCGCATGTGTAATTTATTTTATGGAAATGGTATTATATGATCCCAGCTTTACTTCCTGTATATGAGCGCATTCAGGTAGACTTCACCCATGGCGCTGGAGTATATTTATTTGATAGTAAGGGTAAGACCTATCTTGACTTTTCCTCTGGGTACGCAGCAAATGCTTTAGGGCATTGCCATCCTAAAATGGTTGAGGCTTTAATCTCTCAATCTACAAAATTGTGGCATATCTCAAATAAATATACAATCACCGGATTATTAGAATACTGCGAACGCATTACTGATATGTCTTTTGCAGATACTGTGTTTGTTGCGAATTCTGGAGCCGAAGCAGTTGAATGCATGATAAAAATGGGCAGACGTTATTTCAGCAAAAAGGGTCAGAAAAATAGGTATAGATTTATAACTTTTGAAGGTGCTTTCCATGGTCGTACTATGGGTTGTATAAGCGCATCTGGTGGCGAAAAAATAAAAGGATTTGAACCAGCACTTGATGGCTTTGATCGAGTTCCTTGGCATGATCTTGAAGCAGTTAAAGCTGCAATAAAACCAGAGACAGCAGCCATCATGATTGAGCCTATCCAAGGCGAAGGTGGAATGAGAGAATGCAGCGAAAGCTTTTTAAAGGCACTTCGCAAACTCTGCGATGATCATGGAATGCTACTTTTACTTGATGAAGTTCAATGTGGTATGGGGCGTACTGGCTATATGTTTACTCATGAAATGTATGAAGTACGGCCAGACATAATTGCAGTAGGCAAAGGCTTGGGATCTGGCTTTCCAATTTCTGCATGTCTTGCAACTGCAGAAGTGGGCAAGTGCATGGACCCTGGAAGCCATGGAAGCACATTTGGTGGCAATCCGATGGCGGTTGCTATTGGGAACACGGTTTTAAATGTAATGCTTGAGAACGGCTTTTTGGATAATGTGAAAAAAGTCTCATTATATTTAAGGAGTAGATTAGAAGAGCTCGCAACTAAATACCCTGATGTAATAACAAGAATTACTGGCAAAGGCTTAATGCTAGGTATTAATTTGAATACATCTTTTGATGCAGACGCTGCAACTAAAGTATGCTTTGAAAAAGGTATACTATGCATGCCTGCATCCAACAATGTTTTGCGAATTACCCCACCGCTTATCATAACACGTGCTCATTGCGATGAGGCATTTGAAAAGCTTGAACTTGTAATCAAAAAGATGAATCAACCTGGGAGAAAATTATTAGGCCAAATCGCTAAAATTCTCTCCGCTTAGTTCCGATCTGATGTATAAAGTCTAATACCAAATCTCAAAATAAATAGCGCATTATAGCTAAAGCAGTATAAAAAGGCATGAAACTGCTATAAAGAATTGCGGCGCCGTTGGGGGTGACGGCGCGCAAGCGACGTCAGGCGTCGCAAGGCTTTTGGGAGGTTTTACCTCATGTACGTAAATCTTAAATTTATGCAAAATAATATGCCTTTTTTATACCGCTTTAGCTATAATGCGCAGTAAAGAAAATTTAATACCTTTCAAAGGGAATTACTTTTCTCTATTTCAGAGCTCTCTTCATTTTCTTTAACGGGTGTGAGTAGTGATACGTAATCTTCTAACCGCCCATCCGAAATGTACTCATATTCTTTCTTCTTGTTTACAATATTATGCGCAGCAGTAAAGATCGTAGCGTATATACCTGCAATGCATTCTGACACAATTTTGCGACCATTCTTTATAAAAGATGGGAAGAAATAATCATCAAAAAGTCTAAATGTCGCTCCCCCAGCGAGAACTGAAGTACAAAAAATTGCATTAGTATAAGGAGCAATTAATTCAATTTTACCTAAAAGGTTATTTGTAATGCAAGTTGCGGCAACAGCAACGGTATATCCAGTTATGCCATGGAGTGCATTATTTACAAAATTTTTTGGAGTTTCGTCTAAGTAACGCTCCTTTTCCTTAAAAGTTTCTATGAAATAATGCGCACATTGACTCGCTAGTGCCACAATCATTAAATTCTGTGGTGATAGCAATGATCTACCTAGATTTCCTGAACCTAAAAAATCAATCAAAGCATGTAAAAACGGCGTTACGTTTTGATTGAACTTCTCAATGCCTAAGTTTGCGCCCCAAATTGCTGCTGAAGCAAATGCAGTTACTGCAGCTGTTTTCCTGGTCCAATGAAGTGCATCTTTCATACTTAAATCTCCTTTTAATGTAAAAATATAACATAAGCGCAACTATATGTTGAAATTAAAGAAAAAGCAAACGATTTTATTATCTCCTGCTAGACTCCCCCGGCCAGCGCTTGACTGCCTCAGTATTATTGAGATTGCTAAATACTATAGCTATGCTTAAGCAATTTATAAATCAAGCAACCTGCTTATCATCCAACTTCATCATCGCTGAAAAAGCTTCATCCCAAGTTCCTTTTGTCGCAGCTTTTGCATACTCCGTTACCCGATTTTCAAAGAAATTGGTATGCTCAGGAGCCCCTAAAATCTCATCTAGCCAAGGTAGAGGATTGCGCTCAATATTGTATATTGAATCCATGCCCAACTGATTAAGCCTACGGTCAGCTATATAACGGATGTACACTTTTACATCATGTGCTGTAAGGCCTTCAATTGCACCATCAAATTCAAACGCTAGGTCAATAAATGCATCTTCATGCTCAATTATCGTTTTGCAAGCTTCTGCTAGCTCAGCACGTAGTTCATCATCCCAAATTTCGGAATTTTCACTAATAAATGTTCTAAATAGCTTTATAATTGAGTTGGTGTGTAGGGTTTCATCCCGCACGGACCAAGCAACAATCTGGCACATGCCTTTCATTTTACCAAAGCGCTGAAAGTTGAGTAGCATCGCAAACGAAGCAAATAGCTGCAATCCTTCTGTCAACCCACCAAAAACTGCTAAAGTTTTCGCAACATCTCTTTTAGAGCTAACATTAAATTGCTGCATATAGTCATACTTGTCCTTCATTTCCTTATATTTCATGAAAGCCTGATACTCTACTTCCGGCATACCTAAGGTATCAAGCAAATGAGAATACGCATCTATGTGAATGGTTTCAATATTGGAAAAAGCAGAAAGCATCATCTGAATTTCAATAGGCTTGAAAACCTGGGTGTAATGCTTCATGTAGCAATTGTTAACCTCAATGTCTGCTTGAGTGAAAAATCTGAATATTTGGGTAAGCAAATGTCTTTCTGCATCGGTAAGATTTTGCTTCCAATCCTTCACATCATCTGCCATTGGCACTTCTTCAGGTAACCAGTGAATTTGCTGCTGCACTTTCCATGCATCATACGCCCATGGATAAGAAAATGGCTTGAAAATTGGCTCTGCATCTAATAGAGACATAGGCTCTCCCGATTAAAATTTGTTTCACAAAATACTATATTTTGTAATGAAATTTAAATCAAGATACTATATATTGTTTTTCGGAAAATATTTATTTAGATATATGCGCATCACAACTGGAAAATATAAAAACAAGCCAATTATCACTAAGCTAAAAGGGGAAGAGGCAAAATATCGCCCTACTACAGAGCGCACTAGAATGGCGGTGTTTAATCTTATAGCGCATTCAAAATTTGTGGAGCCAAACCTAATTGAGGAAGCTATAATTGCTGATGTTTGCTGCGGCTCTGGAGCATTTGGAATAGAGGCTTTATCTCGTGGTGCTGCAAAAGTTTATTTTATCGATAAAGACTATGCCCGAATAAAACTTGCTAAAACAAATATTGCAAATCTTAAGGAAGAGCAAAACTCCGTATTCATGACATCTGATGCAACTAACTTAATGCCTTTGCCAGATAAATTTAACATTGTGTATATAGACCCACCTTACACAGCAGGGATAGCGGGCAAGATTTTAGTTTCAATTGAAAAAAGTTTAACACTGCACGAAAATCACATCGTAATAATTGAAGCTTTGATAAGAGAAGAGATAGAGCTACCAAGCAACTTTACCGCACTTGATCAACGCGAATATGGCAGGACTAAGATTATAATTGGGCAGTTTAATTAATACCAAATTTTTAGACTTGATATAAATTTAACTTGATTGGGCAAAGAAGAGAAAATATACTCCAAGCTCAAATAGGGGGAATATATGCTAAATCTTAATAATTTTGCAACTTTTAATATAGATCATCTCATAATAGCCGCTTATATGCTTGTTACGCTAATAGTGGGGCTGTATGTTGGCAGAAATGTTAATAGCATTAAAGATTATGCCATTGCTAACCGCATATATGATACTCCGGTTTTAATCATTACATTGCTTGCCACGATTATGGGCGGCACTAGTACAATTGGCATAACAGAGAATGTCTATCGTGATGGTGTAATAATGATACTTGCCACCTCAGGGTTTGTACTAGCATATGCCTTCATATCTGTTTATGTTGCCCCTAATATGTCTCGTTTCTTAGGCAAGACTTCTGTGGGTGATTTAATGTACGAATTTTATGGCAAGCCTGGGCAAATTATCACTGGAATTGTTGGATTTTTGTTTTGCATAAGCATAGTTGCCGCACAGATTAAAGCTATCGGATTTACTTTTGACTCCACATTCCATACTGGTGCTGATTTGGGTATATTAGTTGGTGGTGGAGTTTTGGTTATTTATTCATCCTTTGGAGGTATGCGAGCCGTAACAATTACCGATGTAATTCAATTTGCAATATTAATAGTAATGGTGCCATTAATTGCCAACATTGCTGTTAGTCATGTTGGTGGTATTGGCTATATATTTGACAATATCCCAAGAGAAAAACTCTATGTGGCAAGCCATGAAAAGTTTTGGGACTATTTGAATACTTGGTTTGTATGGGGCCTCTTTCCTGCATTTCTTGTAAGCCCGCCGATTGTGCAAAGAATGCTTATGAGTAGGAACAAAAAACAAATTTCTCAGATGTTCAATGTAGGGGGCATTTTTACAATACCTTTTGAACTTATGGTGATGCTCATAGGCTTCGTTGCTTTACTTATGTATCCCACACTTTCGCAACCCGCACTTGCGCTACCAAACATTATAAATGATATGTTGCCGCCAGTGATACGTGGCTTTGCTATTGCTGGGATACTTGCAGTAATCATGTCTACTGCCGATTCATTTTTACACTCAGCTGGTATCTCATTAGTGCACGACTTCTTAAAGCCTGCTTTAGGCAACAAGGTGCAGATAAATGAATTGTTTGTAACTAAACTTATGACCCTTACCCTTGGTGGCGCAGCAATTTTGATGGCAACGCGTTTTCAAAGTATTATGGCACTGGAGCTTTATGCTGTTGGTTTATGGGGGCCTTTAATCACCATACCACTTATTTGCGGGATTATGGGTATGCGCGTATTCAAGCAAACCTTTCTTTATTCTGTAGTAAGTGCTTTTTCTATATTTGTGCTTTGGTATGTAGCACTTAAAAGTAATATCTTCCCTGGAATGCAAAATATACCTGATCTATCAGCATTATTAGGCATTATAGCAAGTGGATTAGTATTTTTTGTTTCTTATATCGCAAACAAAAATAAAGCTTTAACTAAAAACAACCCCAGTCATTCTCATCCAATTATTAAACAAATGGGTGGGTTTATGATAAAATTTAAAAGCTTCCTGCCCACACCTGGCAATATTTTAAATTATGTGAACAATAGATTTAAAAAATATGGAGCAAATTATATAACCTTTGGCGTATTTTGCTGCATGAATTTTATTGTCCCGTACTTTATGTGGACTTACGATGCCCCACAAAATTATGAACTTATGCTAACTATGCGTATAATTTCTGGCCTTTTGTGTGTGGGGTTGCTATTTAAAGGATATTGGCCAGAGCACCTTGCAAAATACTTTCCACTTTATTGGTTCTTCACGGTAGGGTATTGCCTACCATTTATGACTTCGGTTATGATTCTTACAACCGGAGCAGAAACTGAGTGGCTGATCAACATGACGCTATCAATCTTTTTGCTAGCTTTGCTTGTAGATTCTATAACGTTTGTTATATTGCTAATATCTTTTTCTGGGTTTGGTTATCTCTTTTACGCATTGATATTTGAAAGCTCGCAACTTGTTTTTGGGACTAAAGCAACCTATTTGACCCTTTATATAATAGTGTTCGCCTCACTCATTTGCTTATTATTTGCCAGAAAGCGCGAAATAAAGCAGGAGCAAGATTTAGAGAATTTGCGCTTAATAGCAGGCAGCATAGCACATGAGGTGAGAACGCCTATCTATAGTTTCATCATGAATATTGAGACATTAAAAGAGATAGTCGACTCTGCAAAAATTTCTAAACAAAAAGAGAGCACCCATGCGCAGATAGATTTAGAAGGTTATAATTTTATCAAGGAGTTTATTTGCAACAAACTCAGCCAATCTATGCGCAGAGGCGATAAAATAATAGAAATGTTGCTCATGTCTTTAAAAGACAAAGTAGTTGCAGATGATGTAGGTAATTACAAAATTTCTGAGATCGTAAACGAGGCTCTAGAAGATTATTGCTTAACAGAAAAAGAGCGTGCCCGTCTTAAAGCTAAAATAATTGATGATTTTGAAGTAAATGGGTCTAAATTATTTCTTAAACACGTTATTATGAATTTACTGAAAAATGCTTATAAATATGCTGGCTCTAGCGCACAGATATCTATTACTACCCAAGGCAATAAACTATATTTTAAAGATAATGGTACGGGCATAAAACAGGAACACCTAGAGAAAATTTTTGACATATTCTATACCTCAAGTGAGCTTGGCGCTGGTGTTGGTCTGGCCTTTTGCAAAATGGTGATGCAGAGCATTAACGGAGAAATAGTATGCACTTCCACCGTAGGTAAGGGCACAGAGTTTGTTTTAGATTTTCCGGAAAGGGGGCTTATATAATTCTCGTAAATTACGAGTTGGCAAAAAGGTATAGACGACAGGAAATTTGAAAAAGTGGAAGGAGCAGCAGTTGCGAGCACCGTAAGCCTATATTAATAGGTGCGGATGCGGAGAAATTATACCAAATCTCCTAAATAAATTGAGATAGTAAAGCCAGATTTTGGCAAAGTGCGAAGGGAAAAAGCAGTTGAATATTTTACATATTCATCAATTTTTTACCAAGCAAATTTGGCAAAAGATGAGCTTTAATGCTCTATTTATTTTGAGATTTGGTATGCCAAATTTACTTTTTATTAATCTTTTTCAAATATGCTTTTGACTATTAGCAATTAATGAAAGGTATAAAATGGTTTATAGGTTTCAAAGAAGCTTGGAAGAAAAAGCTATTGCATATTTAAGAGCTTTTAAAGCAGCTATTTCAAATGCTGCTAGCACTACAAACTTTAAAGATAAAGCTATCGAGGCTACTGATAGTCTATTACATGAGTTGCTCGATTTATGCGTTGGGCAGCATATCCCTAAAGTTAATAATAACTTAGGGAGATTGATAAAAAACATAAAAAGAGCTACTAATATTACCCAAAAAAAAGCAGCGAATTTGTCTGAGCAAAGTAACCGTATTGCCACAAATACTTTAACCTCTGAAGAATTACAGCTTAAAGAATCTCTTGATAAATACCTGCAAGAGGTGGTTAGCATTTATACAGCCGTAGATAAAATGGTGGAAGATATTGAAGGAATAAAACAATCAGACATCCGAAATAAAACCAAAGCAATTAAGGAAAGTTGCAATGAAGGTTGTGGAGCAATTGCGGCTTGTGCTATAGCCGCGTTGCTAGCCTTTGGTTCACTTGCAGTTTGCGCAGTACCACTTGCAGCTGGCGCAGCTTTAGCCGCACCCTTAGGTGCTGGAGCGGCTTTACTAGTTTCTTCAACAGTAGCTTTTGTTTATGCTTTATCACAGGGTGATATAGAAGTAGATGATTTACAGGCAGCAGCGCGCGCTTCTAATATTAATGCGGGAGAAGCAGCGGAACTTTCCGAACAAGCAGTTGCAGGAATAGGGGAAAATATCAATACACTTGTAGAAAATGCGCTTCAGCCATTTATTAAAAATATAGAAAATCCTCAGCTAGCGATTGGGGTTTGATGCATAACTGGAGCGGTATAATAAAAAGCAAAGCACAAAAACAAGGACTGGTGCTACCGGGGCAAGCGCGGGAGCAGCTTACGCCAGTCCTGCAAGATCTTCTATAAAGATCTTGCAAAATATGAACAAACAACGGCAACCCGTTGTTTGCATTATTGCTTTTTATAAAATTGCTATACTATTTTACGGTGCCTTAGCTATTTATGTTTTCCAAGAAACTCTTTGCTGCATTTATGCACCCATAATCTATGCCGTGCCCTAAGCCTTTAGCTACATATCCAGCTATGGGGAGCTTCAACTGCTGCATTTTCTTTAAAGCATATTGGTAGGATTCAAATGGAACCACCATGTCTAAATCTCCATGGCACACAAGTGTATTGGGCTTGGATTTTACTTTGCTACCGAATGTGCCATCATCTAGTATATAGCCAGAAAAAGAAATAATGCCTTTTAGTTTTTGCTCACTTTCACTGCCATAGTGCAGAGTCATCATCCCACCTTGGGAAAAACCAATTAATGTAACATCCGCAAAGCTTAAAGAATATTCATAAATCCTATCTTCAATAAATTTGTGCAAGATTGGTTTAGCGTTTGCATAGCCTTCTAACATGGGCTCTATAGACCGATCAAGCAAACTATACCACTGGTAAGCATTTGGTAGCCCACCCTCAAATCTAAATGGGGCATTAGGAGAAACAAATATGGCATCTTCTAAAGAGTCTGCTAAATCTGGGGCAATACTTATTAAGTCTTTTGCATTGGAACCATAGCCATGAATTAATACCACTAAATTCTTTGGTTTAATTTTTGGATTGGCCGAATACGAGGTAAAGGTAAGCTCTTTCATGAGTTCTACAGGAAATTATATTAGCAACAATAAACCATAATTCTTAGCTGTTGTAAAATTAGCTTTTTTAAATCATATTATATCAACCCTTAAAAATGAATGCAGTGCATAAATCTTTTTGGATATTAGTATTTAAACAAAATTTTTCACACTACCATGCTGTACCATATACTCACCTCCTATATCCCTGAAGTTCCATCATTTAATATATTTAAATACATAACATTCCGTTCAGCACTAGCTATGATTACGGCCTTGCTGGTTTCGTTTATGCTAGGGGAAAGATTAATAAGCTTTTTAAAAAACCTTCAAGATGAAGGACAGCCAATTAGAGAAGATGGGCCTAAAAGCCATTTAAATAAAAAAGGCACCCCAACAATGGGCGGGCTGATGATAATATTCAGCGTGCTGATTGCGACCTTAATTTGGTCTGATCTAACAAATCCATTTGTTTTAGTAACACTGTTTGTTTTCATATCTTTTGGGTTTATAGGATTTATTGATGATTACAAAAAGCTAAGATACAAAAATTCTAAAGGCGTCCCAGGCAGAATCAAATTGCTTTGGCAATTTATAATTTCATTTATAGCTACTTATGTAATTACTTTTAATACTGCTCCAGAGATTTCTCACAGCTTAAGCGTGCCTTTCTTTAAGAACGTAAACATACACCTAGGGCTTTTTTATTTTATATTTGCAGCCATAGTAATAACTGGGTCTTCAAATGCTGTTAATCTCACTGATGGGTTAGATGGTTTAGCAATTGGCCCGGTAGTTATAGCCTCTGCATGTTTTGCTCTTATTTGTTATTTAACTGGCAATGCTATTTTTTCAGATTATCTAAGGATTCCAAACATAATAGGTGTAGGAGAAATATCAGTATTTTGCTGCGCGATTATTGGAGCAGGGTTAGGATTTTTATGGTATAACGCTCCCCCGGCACAAATTTTTATGGGCGATGTTGGCAGCCTCGCAATAGGTAGCGCTCTTGGTGTGGTTAGCGTTTTATGTAAACATGAGGTAGTACTTGCTATTATTGGCGGATTGTTTGTAATAGAAGCTCTGTCCGTAATGATACAAGTGTTTTGCTTTAAGATGTGGGGATACAGACCTTTCAAGATGGCACCAATTCATCATCATTTTGAAAGCCTAGGTTGGAGCGAGACTAAAGTTGTTATTCGCTTTTGGATTCTTGCAATAATTTTTGCCCTAATTGGTCTTGCGACATTAAAACTAAGGTAATAAAAAGATGATCAAAAGCAGTTATTTTGCTGGCAAAGCAGTCTTGATATTTGGCGTAAGCCGTACTGGTATTTCCGCCATAAAATCTATGATTGCTAGTGGAGCCAACCTTGTAGTATCGGATGATGATACCGTAAAGCTTGAAAAAATTAAGGAGCAACTCCCAAATGTTACTGTTGCTAGTTTAAAGGAAGTTGATTGGAGTGATATAAAGTTTTTATTACTTAGCCCAGGAGTACCTTTATATGCTCCGATAACTCACCCAGTTGTGGAGCTTGCAAAAAAACATAACGTGGAGTTTATCTCTGATTTTGATGTATTATACATGGCTTGCCCAACTGCAAATTTCATTGGAGTTACCGGCACCAATGGCAAGTCTACAACAACAGCACTTATAGGCCATGTGCTTTCCGCTTGTGGGGAAAAAGTGCAAGTGGGAGGAAACATTGGCATCTCACCATTGGAACTGATTCCTCAGGATGATGGGTATTATGTGTTAGAGCTTTCTTCGTACCAGCTGGATTTAATCGAGTCAATGCATTTAGATACAGCGCTTTTCATTAATATAACGCCAGACCATATAGATAGACATGGCACATTCCAAAGATATTTAGAGGCAAAAGCTAAGATATTTAAAATGCTTTCTACAAAAGGTATAGGAGTTGCTTCTGTGGATTATAAGGAAGCCAAAAATATAGCAGATAGCGCCCCTATAAAAATAACATTTTCTACTCAAAACAAGGATGCAGATGTTTATATAAAAGACCGCATCTTGGTAGATAACATCAAAGGATTAGAATTTAATTTTCAAACTTACAAGGACTTACCGGGAGCGCATAACGAAGAAAACATAGCTGCTGCATATGCAATTTGTGTTGCGCAAGGCCTAAAGCCAGAGGAAGTGGTGATAGCAATTAAAAGCTTTACCGGATTAAAGCATAGAATTGAAAAAATTTTTGAATCGCCAAGATATACTTTTATAAACGACAGTAAGGCAACAAACGCTGATGCAGCAGAAAAGGCGCTTCACTGTTATGAGCAAATATATTGGATAGCAGGTGGAATAGCAAAGGATGGCGGAATTGATAGCTTACTGCCTTTAATAAAAGAGCGAGTTAGGCTTACTCTTTTAATAGGGCATGCACAAGAACAATTTGCAGAAGTTTTAACAAATCTACAACTGCCATTTATAAAATGCGGCACTTTGGAGAATGCATTAAATTTTTTATATGAACAGGCAAATGCTAGTGGTATCGTTTTATTATCTCCTGCTTGTGCGTCAATGGATCAATTTAAAGACTACGAGCACAGAGGGGATGAATTTATAAGGATGGTAAACGAAAAATTTGGTTCTGATTGATGTTAAGATTAGAAAAAAGAGGTAGTAAAAGCATACGGAAATGGTGGTGGGCTTTAGATAATATAAGTTTAATGTTGATGATTTGCATTATCCTCATTGGCGCACTCTTAATAACTACAGCAAGCCCCCCAGTTGCAGAACGTTTGAAATTAAGCTCTTTTTATTTCGCGCATCGTCAGTTCATTTTCCTGCTAACAGCATGTTTTGTTATCTTCTTTTTATCAAGTGTTTCGGAAAAAACGCTAAAGCGCTTAATGTTGCTGGGTTTTGTCGCATGCATTGTAATGATGATTACGGTTTTATTTGTTGGAGAAGAGGTAAAAGGTGCGCGTAGGTGGATTACAATACTTGGTATATCTGTGCAGCCTTCAGAAATTTTAAAGCCTGTATTCATTTTTCTTACTGGATTAATTCTTGCTGAAAAATTTAGCCGGGATAACTTCCCAAGCTTTTCAGTATGCATATTCCTTTATGCGATGGTTTGTGCGCTGCTAATTTTACAGCCTGATTTTGGTATGGTTATAACTTACACGGTTGTGCTTTGCGGGCAGTTCTTTCTAGCAGGCCTACCTATTTGGTGGATTGCAGTAGCAACTGGGGCCTCTCTTTCTGGTGGATTTATTGCCTATAACTTTTTGCCGCACGTAGCAAGGCGAATAGATATGTTCCTAAGCCCTGACATTAGTGAAAATTTTCAGGTAGAGAAATCTTTAGAATCTTATGTAAGTGGTGGAATTTTTGGCAAAGGCCCTGGTGAAGGCGTAGTTAAAACACATTTGCCAGATTCCCATACAGATTTCATCTTTGCCGTTGCTGGAGAAGAATTCGGCGCCTTGTTTTCATCATGTATAATTTTGGTCTTTTTAGCGTTCATTTTGCGTGGTCTTTACCTATTATACAAGGAACAAAATTTATTTAAGATCTACGTAGGAGGCGGTATAATTGTGTTATTCGCGCTACAAACAATTTTCAATATTGGGGTAACACTACATTTATTTCCGACTAAAGGTATGACACTCCCTTTTATAAGCTATGGAGGCTCTTCCATTATGTGCTACGCCATCTGCTTTGGAATTTTTTTGAACTTTACCAAGAAAAGTGGTACAATTTCGGGTGTTAAAGAAATCTTGATTGGTAAAACACATGGCACAAAGCGCTAGAGTGGTGGAAGTGCTCGCGCCTTCTGGCCCTGCAGCACTCCCTAGTAGTAAATTTGATATTTTTGTACATAATGGGTTAGAACTCTTCATGCGCCCAGATCTGCTATCTGATATTTGTGTTTATGAAGCTAATTCAGTGGAATATAAACTTTCTCATTTAGTGGATGCAAATAATGATGAAAGTGTACTAGTTATGTGGGCATTACGCGGTGGGTATAGCTCAACCAAAATAGCTGAAAAAATATCAGCAATGCAATCATTACCTCAAAAGAAATTCATTGTTGGATTTAGTGATCTTACTGCTATATTTGCCGCACTTAATAAGCATCATGATTGGTTATGTGTACATGGGCCAGTTATCAAGCAGATTGAAAATGGTACAGTAAATCCCAAATGTATTGAACAAGCCCTTGATATTATTTTAAGTAAAACCACTACTCTTTCTATAGATAATCTTAAGCCACTTAATTCCTATACTGGGGATGTGAATGGAAAGTTAGTTGGCGGCAATTTAGCGGTTTTAGAAACCACTATAGGTACACCTTGGCAGATAGAATGCAGAGGGGCTATTTTATTCTTAGAGGATGTAAATGAGCCTGGATATAAGGTTGATAGAATGCTAACACATCTGAAGCAGTCAGGTACTATAGAAGGTGTGAGAGCAATAATCTTTGGAGAATTTAGAGCACTTGAATCCGAGGTAGATGCTGTTAATTATGCGCTTATTCAATTCGCAAATAGCATGACTTGCCCGGTTTACAAAACAGATGCATTTGGGCACGGCTATGAAAATACCCCATTGGTTATTGGGGCGGACGCCATTATTTCAGCTCAAATGCTTACATATAATTGGGATGGTTTTAAAATATGATTATATCACTTATAACTGTATTAATACTCCTTATAATATCAGGTTTCTTCTCGGGTGCGGAGACCTCTGTTCTTACTGCATCACAAGCCAAAATCAATAAGCTTAAAAACGATGGTAATAAGAAAGCTATTATTCTACTTAAATTACGTGAAGATAAAGAAAAATTTATAGGTGCTATTTTACTAGCCAATAACTTTGTTAACATTGGCGCTTCAGTAATTGCAACGGATATATGCTTGGATGCCTTTGGCGATAATAGCACCTCTCTTTTCATTGTAACCAGCGTGATGACAGTGCTTATATTAATTGTGGCGGATGTTTTGCCTAAAACCTATGCAGTGCGTAATGCTGAATCAATGGCGCTTAACTTGGCGCCAATAATTTTCCCTATGATAAAAATTATGTCCCCCGTAGTGGTGACTGTGAAATTTATAGTGAATTTCGTGCTTAAACTATTTAATCGCAAACAAGTATCCATTAGCATGAATGCCTTAGAATCTATAAAGAGCACTATTGATCTTCATCATGAAGAAGGCGAAGTAGTTAGTGATTATAAATACATGCTTAGTGGCGTTATAGATTTGGAGAAAATTAAGGTGGGCAAAGTTATGGTGCACCGTAATGATTTCTTTAGCGTTAACATAGATTTGCAACCGACAGAAATTATCAAGATATTAGTGCAAAGCCCATATTCCAGGGTGCCAGCTTGGAAAGATAAGCCGGAAAATATTATCGGTGTGTTGCACATGAAGGAGCTTAATAAGATTCTTCTTAAGAAGAACTCCTTAGATGAAATTACCACAGATGACATTCTAAATTTAGCACGAGAACCGTGGTTTATTCCTAATACGGCTACGCTTAGAACACAGATGCTCGCTTTCCGTGCCCAACATTATCCTTTTGCATTAGTAGTAAATGAGTATGGTGAGTTGGAAGGGTTAATAACCTTGGAAGATATCATTGAAGAGGTAGTAGGACAGATAGAAGATGAATACGACATTACAAATCAAGATATCAATATAAATGGAGATAATTCAGTTCTAGCTGCTGGGAGCACTTCAATACGCGACCTAAATCGTGAATTGGAATGGAATATCGACGATAAGAACGCAGCGACGTTAGGAGGGCTGCTGTTTCATCTAGCTCAAGGAATACCAGATAAAGACGAGAGTTTTAAGATAAAAAACTATGTTTTAAAATTGGTACAAAAGCATAAAAATAAGATACTAAAGGTGCACGTATCAAAAGTTGATGAACAAGATGAGTAAGCAAGAAATTCTTCCGATAGCAATAAATGATGCAAATTTGGGAGAAGATGACTTCGTAGTTAGTTTGTGCAATATAGAGGCATATAACGCCCTTACTAAGCAATCTATTTGGCCAGATAATAGGCTGTTAATATTGGGTGAAGAGGGTGCTGGCAAAACTCATTTAGCGCAAATTTGGGCTAAAAAGACAAAGGCGATGTGTTTTCAAGAACCTTTTGAGCAGCTCTATCATTCTGCAAGTAGTGCTATTATAGCGGAGGATATAGAGAATTTAAGTGAGCGGGAGCTGTTTCACCTAATCAATTATTGTACACAAGAAAGAAAATCTTTGCTTATGACGGCTAAGGTGTTGCCAAATTTCAAATTGCGCGATTTAAAATCACGAATAAATGCCACAGCAAAAATATTAATTAGAGCACCAGATGATGAGCTCGTTGAAATTTTAATGCATAAATATTTTTCTCTTCACCAAGTTAAGGTGGATCAAGAAGTCTTTGAATTTATAACTAGGCGTGTGGATCGGAGTTTTGCTGCTATCACCCAGCTTACCGCAGCACTAAATGAGGCATCATTAAAAGAAAAGCGGGCTATTACTATACCTTTTGTCAAAGAAGTGTTAGATAGAGGTAGCGGGCTTTAAGAAAATTTGTATCATTTCTAACTATATAACTAAAGCGTCATAAAAAGAGTATGGAGCATAATAAATGAGTGGATGTTGTGGTAAAAGCATTATAAAAAGCAAAGCATAAAAGAAAGGCCTGGCGCTACCGGGCGAGCGCGTAGCGCTGCGCCAGGCCTGCAAGATCTTTTATGAAGATCTTGCGAAGTATTAACAAACAGCGGACGGATTAATAATCCACATTTAAACTACATTTTTTATCTAGACTTTTTGTTTGCTTAAGCAATATTTGCTCAAGCTCCTCATCTGAGACACCTTCATAAATCTCATGGCCGAATTCTATTAAAATTTTTGATATAAACGGTATGGGGATAATAAACCTATCCCAAGTTTTTAGAACTATAGCATGTGTTGCTGAATAGCTCATGGGGATAATCGGCACTTTATACCTAGCTGCTATTTTAACTAAGCCACCTTTTACTTTAAATCTAGGCCCAATTGGACCATCTGGAGTAATTACTAACCGCATTTCTTCTGGCTTGATCTTAAGAATAGCACGCATTGCAGCTTGCGCATGTTTGCGGGATGACCCCCGTATTGCTGTGTGGCCATAATGCTCAAGGGCCATTTGCATATAATTGCCATCATTATGAGCTGAGGTTACTGCTTGAAAACCTCCGTATTGCCTTAAGCCCACCATTGGCATGAACCGGCTGTGCCAAGCTGCTACAATAACTGGCTTTCTCCCTAACATGATATCTTCAGCTTTGCCTTTAAACACAATCTTCTTACGGCAAAAATTGAGGATCAAGAACATGTATAGCAATATAACCCAGTAAATAAGGTAAGTAACTGCCTTATTTTTTAATACTTTCTTTAACATACTAAGTTAGTGTTTTTAATACTATACTATGGATGCATCAGTCTGGCAAATGCGTTTAGACCTAGTTAATGATTAACGAGAATGGCCTTCAACTAGCTCCAATATCTGCTCTCTTTTGCTAAATGCTAAATAAGTTAATGCACAAACGCATATAGCTGCTAAGCCTAAGATGATTGGTTTAGAAGTAGCCGCATTTAACATTGTGGAAGCAAGATAACTGCCCCAACTTTGAGGTTGTTTTGCTTTAATTAATGGATTTAATTCCGTCTCAGTTGGATTTTTGCCATCCGGAAGTTGCTTTGCTTTAATTAAAGCCCTTAACTTCTCTTTGGTTGGATCCTCTTGATTTAGAAAGGCAAAAACTTCATCTTTGGTTAAACATTTTAGACCTTCAGAAAATCCTTGTTTTTTTATACCCGACTTTTCTGCTGCACTTTTTAACTTTTCAAAATAGGTAGACGATGAATATGAAAGTAAAGCTTCAATGACTTTGACATCATAAGCAACAAGGTCTTCGATAGTAGCTAATTCTTCGTCATATACTCCTTGAGCATTACAAGAAGTTAATGCTTCAATTTTATCAACGCCCAGTTTTTCAAGGTTTTTAAAAGTTGCCCATTTTTTTTTATATACTTCTATAGCGTCACCAGAAGTTAATGCTTCAATTTTACCAACTTCTAATTGCTGAAGCTCTGGAAAACTTGTCAATCCCCTTTCACATACTTTTATAGCATTTTCAGAAGTTAATGCTTTAATTTTCTCAACACCCAGTTTTTCAAGCTCTCCAAAGCTTGTCAAGTTTTCTTCATATGCTCTTGCAGCCCAATAAGAGGTCAATGCTTTAATTTTCTCAACTTCCAGTTCTTGAAGCTTTGCAAAACTTATCACTTCTCTCTTACATACTATTACAGCCCAACAAAAAGTTAACGCTTTAATTTTCTCAACAGATAGCCTTTTAAGCTTTTCAACAGTTGACCATCCATTTTCATATACTTTTTGAGCATCAGAAGAAACTAATAACTCTATTTGCTCCTTATCAAGACCTTCAAAATCCCCTTTCTTTGCCCAGCCCTTTTCGCACACAAATGCGATATTTTCATCAGTATTTCTCATATAAACTATACTTTATTTATTCTGCACTCAATTATAGCAAATATTCTTTTAAATTAACAGCATAAGCCTGTTAAAGTTTTATTAAGAAGTCATTAATGCATAAATATTGCAAGCATTTTAGTATAGCAAAATTTACAGATGTATGACCCTAGAAAATGCATCCAGGACGGATTCGTGCATGCTTTCAGAAATTGTTGGATGTGGGAAGATGGTATGCATAATTTCTTCCTCGGTAGCTTCCATATTTTTTGCAAGAGTGAAGCCTTGGATCATCTCGGTTACTTCTGCTCCAACTAAATGCGCGCCTAGTAATTCGCCGGTTTTAGGGTCAAATATAGTTTTGATAAACCCATCTGTTTCACCCATAGCAATTGCTTTACCATTAGCATAAAATGGGAAGCGCCCAACTTTTATATCCTTATATTTCTCTTTTGCTGCTGCTTCAGTTAAACCTATGCTTGCAATTTGTGGGTATGAATAGGTGCAAGCTGGGATATTTTCTCGCTTCATTGCATGCGGCTTAAGGCCTGCTATTTTCTCTATACATATAATAGCTTCGTGTGATGCCTTGTGCGCAAGCCAAGGAGCTGAAGCAACATCGCCAATTGCAAAAACGTTTGGCTCATCAGTTTCAAGATATTCGTTAGTTTTAATAATGCCACGCTCTATTTTAACCTTAGTTGTCTCTAAGCCAATATTCTCAGTATTCGCAACAACCCCAACAGCAGAAATAACTCTGTCAAATTCAGTATCATGCACAGCGCCTTTTTCATCTCGGAACTTCACATGCACATTATTACCTTTTGGATTTGTTTGCACTACTTCTGTTTTGGTTAAAATTTTAACGCCACGTTTCTCAAACAGCTTATGCACTAATGTTGAAACTTCTATATCTTCATGAGATAAAATCTCTTTAGAAATCTCCATAATAGTTACTTCGACACCAAGCATGTTATAAAAACTTGCAAACTCAACCCCAATAGCGCCGCTGCCTACTATTAGCAATTTTTTAGGTAGTTTCTCTGGAGTCATCGCTTGTCTGTAGTTCCAGATCATTTTCCCATCAAATTTTATGGTAGGAATTTCTCTAGGGCGAGCACCCGTTGCAATTATTATATTACTTGCTTCAATTTGCTGCTCTTTCCCAGATATGGTAACTGAAACTTTACCCTTACCAGCAATTTTTCCATACCCTTCAAAAACCTTAACGCCATTTTTCTTCATTAACCCAGCAACGCCTTTAGCTAAGCGATCTGCAACATCACGCGAGTATTTAACCATCTTTGCAAGGTCAAAATCTACCTTGCCTACAGTTATACCAAATTGTTCAGCGTGCTTACATGTGTGCAAAACCTCTGAAACTCTAAGCAATGCCTTAGTTGGAATGCAGCCCCAATTTAAGCAAATCCCGCCTAAATGCTCTTTTTCAACTAATGCTACCTTTAGCTTTAATTGCGCCGCTCTGATTGCAGCTACGTAGCCCCCTGGGCCACCACCTATTATCACTACATCAAATTTCTCTTTCATTTCGCCCTATATAAACATAGTTACTGGATGCTCAACATGTGCCTTAAATTCTTGCAATAGCAATGCCGCGCCAACACCATCGATAACTCTGTGATCGCAAGAAAGAGAGACCGTCATCATGGTAGCAATTTGTATTAAACCATTACGCACAACTGGTTTTTCCTCTGCTGCACTGATGGCAAGTATACAAGACTGTGGTGGATTTATAATCGCTTGAAATTCCTTCACCCCATACATCCCTAAGTTTGAGATAGTAAAGCTCCCGCCCATAAATTCATGCGGTTTTAGCTGGTTGTTTTTAGCGCGCATTGCCAAGTCCTTAACTTCGCTTGAGATTTGAGGTATAGATTTTTGGTCTGCATTTTGAATAATTGGGGTTATTAGCCCATCTTCAGTGGCAACAGCAACAGAAATATCAACGTTGTTGTAAAGCATTATTCCTGCATCAGACCAACCAGAATTAGCTTGCGGCACTTTCTTAAGAGCTACTGCTATAGCCTTAATTATAAAGTCATTGACCGAGATCTTATACTCAGGCTTACCATTTACTAAGTGTGTTTTTGCGTTTAAATATTCCCTAGCTTTGTTTAGTTCTGTTATATCGCATTCTATGGTCAGATAAAAATGTGGTATAGTGCTTTTGGATTCCTGTAAGCGCTTAGCTATAGTTTTACGCATTTGCGTAAGTGGTAATACTTTATATTCTTCTGGATTTCTGCCTACAACAGGTGCTGCAACACCTTTAAAGTTTAAGACATCTGCTTTAACGATTCTTCCACGCGGGCCAGAGCCGGGTATGCGGGTTATGTCAATACCATTATCCCTTGCGATACGCTTAGCTAAGGGGCTTGCAAATATTCTTGTACTTTTAGGAGCTTCATAATGAATTACTTCTATGCTTTTGATAGACTGGGCAGGCTCCACAAGCTCAGCTTTCTTTTCTGGCGCAGCGCTAGAATTTGTATGTTTTTTTATGATCGCATCAATCGCGGCTTTATCCTCACCCTCTTCAAGCAACACACCTATAAGCGCATTAACTTTGATGCCCTCAGATTTCTCTGCAATTAATATCTTACCTAAGATTCCAGAATCTGCAGATTCCACTTCCATAGTGGCCTTATCCGTTTCAATCTCAGCGATAACATCTCCAGATTTTACTTTATCTCCTTCTTTCTTCAGCCATTTAGCAAGATTGCCTTCCGTCATCGTAGGAGAAAGCGCAGGCATAAGAATTTCAATTGCCACTGTATAACCCTTAAAAATTTTCACTATTGTTTATAGCTCTCCCAAGGACATCTATAGGCTTGGGTGCTTAACATCATAAGTAGTTATAAAATGCAATAATGCGAAGTGCAACACCTTTGTATGCTTTAACTATGCTTCCAAATCTTTTAAAATTTGTTCATAAGAAGATTTAACAACTTTAGGTGAGCCCAGGAAATTATTCGTATTAAAGCTGAAAGCATAAACCTTTCCATCCTGGCCCATAACAAAACCTGTTAGAGCAAAAACATGGTCAAGTGTGCCAGTTTTAGCACTTAATTTACCCTCCCAATCAGCATTCTTAAATACTTCTGCAAGGGTTGTAGTTGCAGTGTAATAGTATTTACGCAAGTCTGGATCTTTATGAATGGTTTGAAGTAATAAGGTCATAAAATCCACAGTGACAAAATTTTTCTTAGAAAGCCCAGACCCTTCAACCAGCTGAATTTTTTCAGGGTCGAAGCCCAATTCTCCAACGGATTCTTTCAAAAATTCCTGCGCTAAAAACCAGCTTGCTGGCTTTTGAAACCTTTGGTATGCCATTATACGCACCAGGCTATTAGAAATGTGGTTATCCGAATCATACATAACTTTACGCAACAAATTCGGCAATGTCTCAGAAGCATGTTCTGCAACGACAGTGGCTGAGTTTGGAGCTTTGCCAAAGATTATCTTTTGCACAGTTATATTGTGTTTTTTAAGCAAGGCTTGGATTATGTCATGTGCATATTTTTTAGGATCAGTAACCGCTATTTGTAATTTTTGCGGAATATTTTTAGCGCCATAACATCCTTCGAGCGTATATTCATTAACGCCAGTTGCAAATAACTCTAAAGGGCACAAAGCATCTTCTCTATGTATGGCCCTATTTCTTAACTTTAAAAAATCAAATGAGTTTGAAGGCTGGTAAACAAAATTGGCACCTTCAACTTTATTGAATATTATATAGTTTTGATCAATGCTAAAAGCGGAGCTAGGAGCCGCATAGGAAAATTTTAGGTTATCCACTGGCATGCCCGGTGCATATGGTTCTTCACCAAATATTTCTCCATCTAAATAAATGACCAAGAAGTTTTTCTTCTTAGGCAAAGATGCAAACATATCATCCAAATTTTGTAAGGTGAGCGTGGGATCACCTGAGAATTTTATATATAAATTCTTTGTATCTGCAAGGAGTTGCGTTTTATATTGAAACTCTTCTCCTAGCTTTTTCAGAGCCAAATAAAAAGTGAAGGTTTTAAGAGTGCTAGCTGGGTTTAAAAGAGCGTTAGTGTTTTCTGCGTATAATACTTCTCCGCTCTCAACATCCATAAGTTTTGCCGAAAAAACCGCACCATCTGGCACCTTTATAGCATGTGCGTGGGAGTAATTAAGTAGAATACATAAAAAAATTAGTTTTAATACACGCATGACTTATAAGCCTACAACAATTATCTGCCCAGTATATCCTGCATATCGTTATTTTGCATAATAGTTTCAGTAAGCTTTGCATTAGTAAAGTTTACAAACTGTAGCTTAGAATCTGTAATTATAGCTTTAGAAAGATCAGAATTAGTGAAATTTAATTTTTTACCAAATAAGCTATTAAGCTTACTTCCATAAAGATTACTGTAAGAAAAGTTTACACTTCTTAGGATAGAAGAAGAAAGATCTGCGCCTACTAATGAAGAATTTGTAATGGATGCAGTGTTTATTTGAGCTTTTGTTACAATTGCGCCGTCTAGGACCACCTTATCTAATGTTGCATTGTCTAATACAATACCCATCATTTGTGCGCCTTTTAAATTAGCCTCGGTAAAGTCTGCCGCTTCAGCATAAGATTTTGCTAAATTAGCTCTATCTAAATTAGCCGATTTTAAATTGCTAGCAAATAATATGGTATCTGCAAAGTTAGCATTTGTGGCAATTGCTTTAATGAAAGTAGACCCATAGAAATTGGTATTAGAAAAATCCGCTTGAGATAGATTTGCCGAATCAAAATTGGAAAACTTAAAATTCGAACCAGAAGATAGCACTCCTTCCAAATTGGCGCCAGAAAAGTTAGTTTCTTCAAATCGCGCGCCATCCATTATAGAAAAAGCAAAGTTAGCACCTTTAAATCTTCCATTATTTCCATGCATGCCAGTTAAATCTGATTCAGAAAAATCCGTCTTATCTGCAAATGTGCCGCTAAAAATAGATTCTTTCGCGCTAATTCTCTTAAGGCTTGAGCCCGCAATAGTGGCATTAGTAAAATTTACTTTATCTAACTTAGCACCATCGAAATTGCAATTTTCTGCAAAAGCTTGGCTGAAATCAGCACCTGTTAAGTTGGTATCTTTGAAATTTGTATTTACCGCCTCTGCTCCGGAAAAATTTATATTGGATAAATCAAGACCAGAGAAATCGTACCCTAGATCTCTGCTAAGGTTTATTAGATACCCTTCAGAGCGTTGTTTACTTAAATATTTGACTACCTCATCTCTACTTAATTTACCATCAGCTTGCGCTATTGCTGGGATAAAAGAAAATAGTGATAATATTATGCAAGTCCTGATAATAACCATATTTAATGACGAAGAGTTCCTAGATATACTTTTTTACAAGTTCTTCGGCTATTTGTACAGCATTTAAAGCGGCCCCTTTTCTTAGGTTATCTGAGACTATCCAAAGATTTAGGCAATTAGGAGCAGATTTATCTTCCCTAATTCTAGATACAAATACATGGTCTTCTCCAACAGTTTCTATTGGAGTAGTATAGCCAATCATTCTTTCTGGGTCATCACTAACTAATACCCCTTCGGCATTTTCTAATATTTCGCGCGCTTCATGTGCGGAAATCGGGTTTGCAAATTCTACATTCACAGATTCACTGTGCCCTATAAACACAGGAACTCTCACACAAGTAGCAGAAACTTTGATATTAGGGTCTAGAATTTTCTGCGTTTCAGCAATTATTTTGGTTTCCTCAGCAGTATCTCCATCTTCATTAAACTCGCCTATATGGGGCAATATGTTGAAAGTAATTTGCTTAGGGAATATTTTTTTTGATAAGCCATCTGCCATTAAGCGCTGCTTGGTTTGGTCGTAAAGCTCATCCATGCCTTTTTTCCCAGCACCTGAAACTGATTGGAAAGTTGTAACCACTATACGCTTAATTTTTGCAGCATCATGCAGTGGCTTTAACGCTACCAACATTTGCATTACTGCACAGTTAGGGTTAGAAATTATATTTGCGTGTTTATATTCTTCAAGCTTTTCAAGATTGACTTCTGTAACTATTAAAGGAATTTCTGGGTCCGTTCTAAAATGTGAGGTATTGTCTATTACCACAGCACTCTTGGCTGCTATTTTTGCATATTGCTCAGAAACATGTGCGCCTGCTGAAAACAATGCTATGTCAACATTGCGAAAGTCAAAGTTATCCAAATTGGTTACTTCTAAAACTTGGCTCCCAAAAGTAATTTTTTTTCCAACTGATTTGCTTGATGCTAATGGATATAGCTTACCCACTGGGAACTCCCGCTCGGCTAGGATATTTATCATCGCCCTCCCTACAGTCCCAGTTGCTCCAACTATCGCTAAATTAAAAGCCATGATAACCCTACTTAAATTTATTATTCAATTCAGATTTGGCATTATATCAGCTTTCAAATTTTGCACAAAAACATTTATAAAATAACATAAGGCTGTTACAGTTGGTATGTTGCAAATTTTAATCATGAATCATGAAATACAAAATTACTTTAGCTGCAATGCTGATTTCCATTCCTGGATTGTGTTGTGCAAATGCAAAATTAATAAATGAATGTGAAATTACCCCTCAGATATGGCTAGATGTAACCCCACCTCCTATACAAAAAACTAATAACTTACGTAGGGCAGTTGGAGCATCTGAATTTGCAAATGGCGCCCCCATACTTTTAGAAGGAAAAGTTTTGGACGAACTATGCGTACCTATATCAAATGCGATCGTTGAAATTTGGCAAGCAGATGGCAAAGGCAACGAGGTTTACAAAGATACTAATGAAAATAGCGATCCTAATTTTGTTGGGACTGGAACCTCTATAACAGATAATATGGGTAATTATAGTTTCATCACCATAATGCCTGGATCTGTGAGTAAATCTAGAGCCCCCCACATAAACATACGAGTAAGGCATAGAGATTTTCAACCGTTAGAGAGTATTATTTATTTGGAAAATAGCCATCTAAATTCTAAAGACTCTATATTAAAGAATGAAGTAAAAGCCTCAAAAAGAAATTTGCTCATTGCAAAAGCAGAAAAATATAGTAAGAATAGTATGGAAGACGGTGTTTTATACCGCCTTAACGTTTGTATAGACGGTAAAAACAAATATAAAAAATATTAAAACTCTAAAGGAGAGATTAAAATGAAAAAAGTATCTGCTATTCTTTCAGGCCTTGCCATAGCTCTAGTTTCTATGAGCGTTAACGCTGCTGATGACATGCACGCGAAAAAAGAAGAAGGCGCTGCAGGCGAAATGCATAAAGAAATGCCTGCTAAAAAAGAAGAAGCAAAAAAAGAAGAAATGAAAAAATAAATTTCTTCTCTATTCTTTTAAAAAAGCTCGCTATAATTGGCGGGCTTTTTTATTGATATAATATGCCTTATTTATAATGGTATTAGGCAGTGTCGACATTTATTTTAGCCATAAATAAATACTGGCTATAAAAACGAATCCCAGGTATGCGACTTCAAGCTTATCATATCTAGTTGCAACGCGCCTAAAATGCTTAAATTTGTTGAACATGCGCTCAATTAAGTTACGCTCTTTGTACAGTTCCTGGTCATAATCTCTGGGCGCCTTTCTTTGAGATCTTGGGGGGATAACCACTTC
>JAQSWL010000096.1 GCA_029266655.1 Candidatus Midichloriaceae bacterium
AGGCATTGGTATTCTTAAATAAAAACAATCATGTGATAAGATCGCTTTCATTATTTTCGTGGATGAAATCAGTATTATCTTGAACGCAACTTAGTATGAAAATGGAGAGTGGCGCAGAATATATCCCATACAATATAGAAAACTTTCAAAAGCAGAAAAGTTCAAGAAATATCAATGGATAGAATGTGATATGATTAAGGATAGCAAAGATCCAAGAGTAGAGAGCCATAAGATTATTGGAGGAATGAAATTACTTAAACATCTTGATACAAGAGATGGGTGGAAAGAAGAAACGCTATTGCAAAATGTCAATTTTATCACAACATCAAGGATGTAATCAACCTAACAAGAGATCATAAATCGTTGTTTGTATTTAAGCCAACTAAAATTATAAATTGCTTTGTGAAGGCTGATTATCAAACAAACTTTTCCAAAAAATATGAGATTATTGCACAAAGCAGCCAAAGCAACCTGATTGAAAAAATACCATATAAAATTTATTATACATTCTTAGACAGTGCAGGCAATACTAGCACTATGCAAATAATAGATTGGGAAGTATGCCAGCTGATAAGGAAATTAATAATTAAATACAAAGACCATCATACTCCCCGACATCGGGAGGCAATCCATTGATTTTTATAAGATAAATTGTCATTGGATAGTTATAATATTGAATCCATCAAACATATTTTTAAAGGAAAAGCGCTGGCCGGGGGGGCAAAAAGGTCTGCGCATAAACGCGCATGAGCGCGAGCAGACCTTTTTGAGCCAGCGCTTGACTGACTGCGTCAGTGGTAGGAGGATTATTGATTTATTTTATAGTTCAGGTATTTGCTTGTGTGTAGTGATGATGTCGGGGAGTATGAAAGACCATGACGAAAAAATAGTTAATTGTATAAAGGCAAAATATTTAAATCAAATAGCTAAGAAAAAAGATGTACATTTCTTCCTCGGTACAAATAAATATTGGCATATACGCAAAAGCAAAAACCCTTTAATGATTATAGGTGTTTTCTATCCCCCATTGCTATAGCTAAGTAATGGCCTATCTATATATAGACCAATGCCAGAACTAGTGATATTGGTTATATTCTAAATTCTTAACTCAATCTTATGGTATCTCTAATACAGTCTATAACCGTATAGCAAATCTTTGATAATAAAGCACTGCCAAACGATATTTTTGCGCTAGGAACAGAGTAAGTAAGTGCTGTAGTGGCACTCGCTACTGCACTAGGGGCAATTATTGCACCCTCCGCTTCTATATTAGAATGATCAGCCGCTTTAAGAACACCATAGGCTGATCCAGCGACTGATAACGCAGGAGGCCCACTAAAAACCGCCGTAATTTTAGGTAGTGTTTTAGTCACAAACCCTACTGCTTCTTCATCAGTTCCTAGATGAAAACTCGTAACATGCGCTAATCGGTCCACTAATTGTAAGCATCCCTTGGGATTAAGACCCGCTTCTATTTTGGGATCGTTCAAAGTATGTAGCTGTTCTATAGACCAAGTAGCGCAATTATGAGGCATAGGCTTTCCTTTAACGTACTCATCATAAATAAAAGTATATGTGGCAACAAGAGATAACCCTGCCACTGTACTTCCCAATATTTTCCATCCTGGAGCAATAGGCTTAAGAAAGCTATCATAAATAGGCCTCAAACCACTGCATTCGAGTATAATGCCTGAAAGAATTGAGAAGATGGGCAATTTTATGTACATCGTCTCATTATCTAACAAATTATGATAATTAAACACACTTTTATCGCCAAACATAGAATATGGAACGACTTGCCCTTTTTTCTCTTTTAATGAGGCCCAAAACTCTTCAGCTTTATCTTTTTGTATTAACCATGTGCGATGAGATAGTTTGCAATCTTTGGAAGCTAAATCTTTTTTATATAATTCATCAGCTCTTGCATCTGCCTCTTCCAACTTTTCTTTGCTTTTATCTCCCTCTTTAGCCCTCTCCTTTTCTCTATATTTTTCCCTTCGCTCTCCCTCAGGATCCCAAACGATTACTCTATAAGCATTCATGTAATTTTCTTCAGTAAAATTTTGGCATGCGTATCTTTGCAAGGCTTTTTCTACTTTTTTTGCTTTTTTTGCTTTTCCTGCTTTTTCTGTTTCACTAGCATCGGCCAGTTCTTGTATTTTTGTATCAAATGCTTTCAGGATTAATTCAAGATCTTGATCCGTTTCGCATTCTTGAACAGCTGCTAATTTTTCTGTTAGCACGTTTATAACTTCCTTATGCCTTTCAACGTCCTTACTCTCTCTAGAAATTGCTAGATTTCTTATAAAGTCGCAATTACCTAAGTTTGTTATTATACTGTGTGCACTATCTCTTCGCTTTTCAAAGCAATCAAAGGTTGCGCAGAAAAGGACCACTTTATATGATAGAGGATCATCCTTATCTGGCTTAAGAATCTCTGTTCTTCTAATATCAGTGGGAGTCTGCATTATTATCAACTACTACCGGCTTAAGCCGGTAGTTTGGTAAACGCTTGCAAAGCAGATTAGGAGTTTCAAAACTCAGAAATTTTGAAATTATCATGACCA
>JAQSWL010000018.1 GCA_029266655.1 Candidatus Midichloriaceae bacterium
ATCGGGTATTTCCTGCTCTCTCTCATAATTAAACCCTCTTTTATTGGTTTTATTATTCTACTTCAATTTTGCTTTAATTTAAATTATTTTGTTAACACTGCCATATAAATGTGTTTCGCATCCACCAAAGTTCGATACTTGCATCTCTGTGTTCCGATATGATGATTTCACCAAAAAACTAATTCATGATTTTAAATTTAATGATAAAACGGGATACGCCAAAAGTTTTGCATATATGATTTATAATCAAAGCAAGCAGTTGCTGAAAAATGCAGATTTTTTAATCCCTGTCCCCATGCATAAAAGCAGGCTGCAACGTAGAAAATATAATCATGCAACCCTAATAGCTAGGAATCTAAGTAAATTCTCGGGTGTGAAATTAGAGGTTGATGCGCTAATAAAATTAAGGCCTACCTCAAACCAAATGGGGCTAAGCAAATTAGAGAGAGCGCGCAATTTGCAAGGCGCTTTCTCGGTTACTGATGCCCTTTTAATAAAGGATAAATTAGTAATTCTGGTTGATGATGTGCTTACCACAGGAGCAACTGCAAACGAATGCGCTAAAATTCTAAAACAATATGGGGCCAGAAAAGTTATTGTGCTAACGGTCGCAAGAACTTATTAGACTTCTTTGCGACCTCGCATCACAATAATCCTATTAACAGGTACTTTCTAATCTGCACCCAAAATCATCAAGATGACAGTATCCTTTTGGCCGCAATCTTAATTGCCTCAACACCTGGTTGGTCAAATGGATTGATCTCAAGTAATAGCCCTAAAAATATTACTTCTATTGAAGAATGCATAATAAGGGCGCCAAAGCTTTCTTCATTAAATGCGTCTAATTCAATAGTGCGTACAGGCCTGCCCTTAGCAACTAAAGCTTGAGCTGTAGCATCAAACATAGCTTTGTGCACAGCGCTTAAAGGCTTTGCATTCAAAAAATGTCCATCTTGCACTAACTCTTTGTCGATTATGGAGTCATGGGTCAATTCCGAAGCCTTAGTATGTATTATGGTATAAAGTTTATCAGATGGACCATCTAGATAAAGCTGCATGGTGGAATGTTGCTCTTGAGGGCCTATCCCATGCATTGGGTTATATCCTTTAGAATCCTTCCCTAAAGATTCAGATATTATCTGAGCATACCAATTTAAAAATGCTCGTAAGTTATAGTCATAAGAAATTGTAACTAGATTAGGCTTCTTAGCAGCTAGAATATCTAGGGCTGCAATGGCAGGTTTAGATTTTTGTTTATTGCTCCAAAATTCATCAGCTACTTTATTAGCGCCCTTATTGAAGGCTTCAAGATCCACCCCCATCAACATTGCAGGTAATATTGCGGAATTTGAAAAGCAAGAGAATCTTCCACCTATGCCAGATGTGTATTCTAAAACAGGTGTTTTAAATTCCTTAGCGATTTTGTGAAGCGTGCTATCCTTAAGGCTTGTACAAAAGAAGAAATTATTTTTGTAAGGCAGCCCTATCTTTTTAAATTCATTGATAAAAGCGCCTAAAATACTTATGGTCTCAGAAGTTTCACCAGAATTACTAGTAGCGATAAAAGCTGTTTTAGCCAAATCTAGTTGGCTCATAATTTCCATAAAATATATGGGATCGGTAGTGTCAATAAAATGAACTTCTTTTCCATGGTTTTTATGAGGCAGAGAAGCCATCATTTTTGGATTAAGTATTGCTCCACCCATACCAATATAAACGCAGGTGTCAAAATTTTCTTTTATCATTTTAACTATCTTGGCGCATGCTGAGACCGCTGGCTCTAGATTATGTCTATGAATCACTTTATAAAATGGAGTTTCTGTATTCGTAGTTTCCAAAAACTTAAAAGCTTTTAAAATGCTGCTTTCACTTACATCTTCATAATTGAGCGTTTTAGAATTACTACAGAAAATGTTATTATACCTATACATATACTTCTCGTAAATTAAGAGTTGGCAAAAAGGCATATACTTCGTTAAAACAAAGCTGGATCAAAAAGACTTGAGTATTCTTTTATAGCAAACCTGTCTGTCATACCAGCAATATAATCTATTACATACGGAGCAATTTCATCTTTTTTAGATGGATTAGAGATTCGAGCATACCAAGAAGTTGGCAAGCAATCTGGGTTATTTATATAGTGTTCAAAAAGGCGCATAATTAAAAGCTTGGTTTTAGCACTCATGCGATTTACTCGATAATTGCGGTAAACCTTTTCCATCAAAAATTTCTTTATCTTATCTTTGGTAGCATTCATCTCTTTTGAAAAAGTAACTATTTGTGAACTTGTAGAAATAACTTCTTGATAAGTTGTTATATTGTTTAGCTTTAAATTAGCAATTGTTTGAGTAACCAAATCATTTATCATGCCCCCACTAAGCTTTTTGATAAACTCATACTTTATTTTATTTGGGTCACTGCTTTGTTTTAATAACTCACTTAAAATTTCAGATGCTACTGGTAGCTCCAGTATTTCTTCCAGCTCGAACATATTTGCTCTAAGCCCATCATCAATATCATGGTTTATATATGCTATATCATCAGAGAGAGCTGCACATTGCGCCTCTAAAGAAGGTTGCGTATGCAGATCTATATTTAAGTTACTTAAAAGATTAGCAAGCATTACGTAAGACTGCGAGCTCTCCTCTGCTATCAACGGCCCATTATGTTTTGCAATGCCTTCTAAAGCTTCAATGCTTAAGTTTAACCCATCAAAGCCTATATACCTTTGCTCTAACTTAATTAAAATCTTTAGTGTGTGCGCGTTATGGTCAAATCCACCATACTCTTGAGCTGCAACATTTAGAGCCTCTTCTCCAGCATGGCCAAATGGTGGGTGACCTAAATCATGTGACAATGCCACTGCAGCAGCCAAATCCTCATTAAGCTTTAATCTATGTGCTATGGTCCGGGCTATTTGTGCAACCTCTATGCTATGAGTTAGCCTAGTACGATAATGATCTCCCACATGGTTGACAAAAACCTGTGTTTTATATTCTAACCGCCTAAATGCAGAGGAATGGATTATCTTTTCGCAATCTTTTAAAAAGATTTCGCTTAGTTCCTCATTCTCAAAAAAGCATCTGCCTTTACTCCCCAGTGGATTGCAAGCATAGAGAGCCATAAAAATTCTCAAAATCTATATGCACTCAATAGTAACACTTGCTGCTTTACTGTCAACGCACAAAAGCCCGAGTTTATGTTGTTTGCCGGCTTTTAATTATTTTGGGTTTTAGTATTAGTAGCGAAGGGAAGAGTTTTCTTCTGGCGCACTCAAACTACTTTTTATCTCCTCAGATTCTGTATCTGAATTAGAACTAAGGTATAAAGTTTGTGAAGCCTTTTCAAACTTTATATCTCTTACTGGCACATAAGAATAAATTAGCTTCCACAGTTCAATTGGCAAATGCGCATTTTCACTATTTTTTGTGATACCATAATCACGTAAAATATCTTCACTTCCAGCTTTTATTGCCCATGCACTCACAAAAGAATTATAACACGGAAATCCCTGTTGCACATTAAGCCCATATTCACATACTAATATTGTTGTCAGTATTGCGCCTTTATATAAATTTAACACTCGCAATAAATGGTAAGGCAATTCATTTAATGCGTTAGCATCTTTATACTTCACCCACTCATCAATGGCAGCATTTGCTAAGCGATTTCTATGTGAAAGGATTTTTTCCGCCTCTGCGCTCTTATTGTTATAATAAGCATATACTATGCTTTCGGAGTTTATCACTGCTTTTTCCAAAAATGCAGAACTCGCTAATTCAATTTCACACTGATTATTACTTAAAGATAAAAAGCCAAGGGATGTACCAAGATTCAGGGATTTAGCTATTGCAATATATCCTTCTTCACCAATTTGGTTCTGATGCAGACGTAGTAAAAAAATTCTATCTTTATCATGGTGCAAAAATTGCGCAATTACTTTTGCGCCTTTATTGCTAATATAGTTTGATGAAAAATCTAAGATTCCAGGGTCATAATCTAATTTATTTATTATTTTTATCAGATCCACATCATCAATACCATCCCCAGCAACAACTAATGCTTTCGGAGCTTGCAATTCCTCACGCACTTTTTTCCCTGGTCTATCAGGTACCAATTCCTCTTCCGCCAATCTTTTCATCATAACCCCATTTTTATTAAGAAAAGGCATTATAATTGGGAACTATTTGATTCAGAAGCCGATTATTATTAATTTTTTGTTATTTATAATTAATATATTTGTTATTATTTCTTGAAAGTTAGATTTTACGGGCTATTAACAAACCTTCTGATGTTGGCAAAATAACAGATTCAAAATCAATATTTTGCGCAACTAATTTATTAAATTGTTTAATATTTTGAATTACAACACTTTTTGCATGGCGCAACGGTTCTTCATATGCATTGCCAAATAAGAATACATTATCTGCTATCAGAAGGCCCCCTTGCTTTAGAATACGCTTAGCATGCTTAAAATATTCTGGGTAAGAAGCTTTGTCGGCATCTATGAATACAGCATCTACTTGTGTGTTAAATTCAACTAAATTCTCTCTTGCATCTCCTACAATAAACTCTATGCGCGGTTCGATTTTACTACCTGCAATTTTTCTTTTATACTTGTCTACTGCATGAGCGGTTCGCTCAAAAGAATAAAGCTTACCATCATCTGGCAAAGCACGCGCAATCCAAGTTGCGGAATATCCAGCAAGCATGCCAATTTCGACAACATCTTTTGCCCCAATCATCTTGAGCAATAAGTAAATTATTTTGCCCTCATATGGGCTAATTTGCATGCTGAATTCAGCATCTGTTTGACTATGCGTTATGTCTTGAAGCAAATCATCTTCAGGCGCAAAAAGAGTATTTATATACTCATCTCGCTTGGAATATTCTCTTGGCATTATACTAAATCCGAAAAATAAGTTAACATATGCGCTTAGATTATTACAAAATGCGCAGTGAAAAAAGGTGTTAATATATTAATAGGTGCGGACGAGGAGAAAGCTGCGGCGCTCCAATTTTTCAAATTAACGGAGTATATAGCTTTTTGTGTTCTTGCCCGAGTATAATATAGTTACGTTCTGAGGTGTATATATATTCTATTTCATCAGATCGCATGTCTCTAAGAAGCTTAGCTGGAGACCCAGCCCATAATTGACCCGATGGTATTGTTTTATTAGGGGTAAGCAAAGCACCAGCTGCAAGCATTCCATGCTTTTCTATTTTTGAGCCATCCAAAAGAATTGAACCCATACCCGCAAAAGAATAATCTTCTAAAGTGCAAGCATGTAATAAAACCTTGTGTCCAACAGTTACCCCATCTCCTATTATTGTTGGGCCATTATATCTGCTTACGTGGATAACTGAATCATCCTGAATATTGGTGCCCTTGCCAATTTTTATATAGTTTACATCTCCCCTAATCACACATCCATACCAAATGCTAGCTTTAGAGCCAATTTCAACATCACCTATAATCACAACATCATCAGCTATGAAAGCATCATCTGCTATTTTAGGGTATTTACCTTTAAAAGATTTTATAATCGGCATTATTTACTCTTGCTTTTGCTACTCTTTTTAGCGGTTTTCTTTGGAGTTTTTGCTTTTGTAGCTTTGGTGGCTTTAACTGGTTTTGGCCTTGGAGCCTTTGCCTTATCACCCTTTTCTCTAATTATTGGCTCCAGGTCCTCTAACGTAACTGAAACCGGATCTAACCCTCTAATAGAAATATATTTACCCTGAAATTCAAGATATGGACCAAAACGGCCAAATCCAACCTTTACCGGGCCAAATTCAGTAGATTCCCCCACCAATCTTGGCATAGACGCAAGCGTTTTAGCATAGCTCAGATCTACACTTTCCAAGTTTTTGTCTTTGGGTAGGCTGGCTCTCTTAATATCTTTATCTTTTACCGCCTCTATATAAACCCCATAGGGCCCACGCTTAATGGTATAAATACGCCCAGCTTCATCTTCACCTACAAGATGAGGCAACTGCAATCCAGAGGCAGCCACAGCTTCATTTTCAGCAACTTCAGAAGTCGCAATGTCAGGAATCTTTTCAATATGTTTACAGTCAGGATAATTGGAGCACCCTAAAAAAGGTCCAAAGCGGCCATTCTTAAGCTTCATTTCGCCGATATTACACTCTGTACACTTATGATCTTTATTTTTATAGAGGTATGCTAATAATTTTTCCTCCATTCTTTCCAATATCTCAGAGCCTTTTACTGTAAGCACTTCATCAACACGCTGCTTGAATGGATTCCAAAATTCTTTTAATACTGTATTGGAAGTAACTTCACCATGAGATATCTCATCTAGTTGATCCTCCAATTTTGCGGTAAAATCATATTCTACATATTTTTCAAAAAATGATGTTAAGAATGCGCTTACAATTCGCCCCTTTGCAACAGCAACAAATCTTTTGCGCTCTAGCAGCACATACCCTCTATCCTGCAAAACTGCTATAATTGATGGGTAAGTAGAAGGCCTACCTATTCCCAACTCCTCAAGCTTTTTCACTAAACTTGCTTCTGTATAGCGCGGTGGCGGCTCGGTAAAGTGTTGCTCAGGCAGAATCTCATTAACCGCGACAACCTCACCTATAGAAACAGCTGGAAGTATAGTTTCTTCAGGAGCTTTATCTTTGATATACAGGGTTAAGAATCCATCAAACTTTATAGTGCTACCAGTTGCTCTGAAAATATTTTTTTCATCTGGAGTAGCAATATCAATTGCCACAGAATCTAATATGGCATTACTCATTTGCGAAGCCATCATTCTGCGCCAGATCAATGAATATAATTTATAATGATCTAAACTCAGGCTGTGTTTAGCTTCTTCCGGCAATAAGCTCATATCGGTTGGGCGAATCGCTTCATGCGCCTCTTGAGCATTTTTAGTTTTGTTTTTGTAATGACGAGTTTGGTCAGGAACATATCTATCTCCAAAGCGAGAAGCTATTACCTTACGCGCTGATTCTAATGCTTGCTTTGAAACGCTTACACTATCAGTTCTCATATAAGTAATAAGACCACCGGTCTTGCCGTTAACTTCTATACCTTCATATAGATCCTGCGCAAGCTTAGATGTTTTCTTAGCGCTAAAACCAAGTTTTCTAGCTGCTTCTTGCAACATAGTAGAAGTGGTAAATGGTGGCGGTGGTTGGCGTTTGAGCTCTTTTTTCTCAACAGCCTTAATACTATATTTCGAACCCACAAGGTTTTGCACTACGTGACCTGCTGCTTCGGCATTATTAATTGAGAATTTATCAAGCTTTTGGCCGTTGTAATGGCTGAGTTTTGCAGCTATTTTTTCTTCCTTATCAGTTTGAAATTCGCCCTCTATAGTCCAAAATTCTTCTGACTTAAATTTCTCTATCTCTTCTTCGCGCTCAGAAATTATACGCAGCGCAACCGATTGCACCCTTCCCGCCGAACGACTGCCTGGAAGTTTTCGCCACAACACAGGGGATAGTGTAAACCCCACAAGGTAATCCAAAGCCTGCCTTGCTTGTTGCGCCTCGACAAGATGATCATTAATATTCCGGGGGTTGGCTACCGCATCTAAAATTGCAGATTTAGTAATTTCGTTGAACACCACACGTCTAATAGGAACTTTAGGGTTATATGCCTTTTTTTCTTTTAACGCCTCAAGTAGATGCCAGGAGATGGCCTCCCCTTCACGGTCGGGGTCAGTAGCAAGCAGCAGTTCACTGCATTTTTTATACTGCTTAACTATCTCTTCAACATTACGTTTAGACTTTTCTAAAATTTCAAAACGCATTTGAAAGTTTTTATCTGGCTGCACAGCGCCTTCCTCAGACGGTAAGCCTCTTATATGGCCATAAGAAGAAATAACCATATAATCTTTACCTAAGTATTGATTGATGGTTTTAGCCTTCGATGGAGATTCAACTATTAGTAATTTCATTTTTTAATTGCCAGATAGATTTTTCAAATGCATAATCCATTACAAGTCAATATTAGGCTTTTTTGGAAATGTCAAGAAACTATGCCCATACTCGTGTTAGCAGAGTAAAAGTGAATCATAAAAAAAGCTCTAAGGGTGCAACCTTTAAGCTATACCTAATTATAGCTATTATCAGCGGTGTACTAATATTTCTTGCCAGAGATATCTCTCCAAATTACACGTTTATTGAAAAAGATGTAACCAATCAGATAAAAGCTGGTGACTTCCTTAAATGAAGCAAATTTAGTGGAGATGTTCTTGGAGAGTTTAATCTCCGAGCGTGGTCTCTCGAAAAATTCTGTAGCTTCTTATTTGAACGATTTAAAACATTTCCTAATACATTTTAACTTAAAAGCTGTTTCGGTATTGAAGCTCACAACTTCAGACTTGTCCATTTACTTAAGCTCTGGCGAATTTTCTAAATGCAAAAGTGCGACCATAGCTCGCAAAATTTCCACACTCCGGCAGTTTTACTTATTCCTGCTTTCAGAAAAACTGATTGCAGAAAACCCTGCTCTTGATCTGGAACCCCCAAAAAAAGAAGTGCGGGCACCAAAGTCATTAGATAACAATGAAATCGAAGCCTTGATTCAGATAATAGAACATGCAAAAGACCCGACTGGAATTAGGAATTATTGCATGCTTGAACTTTTATATTCAACTGGCATGCGGGTTTCTGAGCTTATTACTTTAAAATTTAGCAATATAAAAAACCCTGTTGAGGTACATGAAGATTATCAAGTATTTTTGATAAACGGCAAAGGCAATAAAGAACGCATCGTTATTTTTAATCAGCGTGCACTTCAGGCATTAAATAAGTATCTACAGGTAAGAAGCGGCAGCAATGATTATTTATTTCCTTCAACCAAATCTTCTAAAAAGCCGGCGCATTTATCTAGGCAAATGTTTTTTATTACAATTAAAAAGCTGGCACTTGAGGCTGGCATTGATCCAAACAAGGTGTCGCCGCATAAAATACGCCATTCTTTCGCAAGTCATATATTACAAAATGGTGCTAATCTCAGGGTAGTGCAAGAGCTTCTTGGCCATGCAGATATCTCTTCAACACAGATTTACACCAAAGTTTTAAGCAAACAAGCTGAAGATCTTGTTTTCAACCACCATCCACTTAGCAAGGGCTCTGCATAAACGGAGAAATTAGCTGCGGCGCACCAATTTTTTAAATTAACGGAATATATATAGTAATTTAACTTGAATATTAAACTAAAAAGCAATAATGCAAATAGTGGGTTGCCACTATTTGTTTTATGTTAGCAGAATCTTTAAAGGAGATTCTGCAGGCCTGGCGTAAGCTGCTCCCGCGCTTGCCCCGGTAGCGCCAGGCCTTTCTTTATGCTTTGCTTTTTATTGATTCGCTGTGTAAGCTTTTCAAACTAATTTACTATATAATTACTTATGCAGAAGAGCTAATTTTTAATGCGTTCACCTTGACTTATAATAAGCCTATTTTTCAAAAAAATTGCTAATTTTTCGAGGTATTATATAATAGAGTATAAAATAAGTTTTATGTGTAATTATGCAGAGCTCTAAAAACCGGGACTATTGGAACCAGATAATTAGTGACCTTGGGCATCTAAAAAGCCCGGAGGAAATAAGAAGAGGGATACTCAATCTCAAGATATCTAAAGAGCGAGTTATACGAAAAGATGAGGATGAGAAGCAAACCCTTCTCGAAGTAGTTGCTGAACACTTAATATTCCAAAGTCAAGAAGGCGGAAGCGAAAAACTAGCCAATATGCTATATGAGCATATGAAACGTAAGCTCCAAAAGCCTGATAGCGCAATTAAACAGGAAGAAGGGGTTAAGTGCGAGAAAGAGTTTCTTAATGAACTTATGCAATGGTATGAGAATGATAAGCGTCACTCTCAAGAACCGTACGATCAAACATCGCATTCTAAGCATATAATCGTATTAATAAAAGAGTTTATAAATAGTAGCAAAAACAAGAAAGAATGCGCCTCGCATGTTCTACATTGGGCTGTTACTAATGATTTAAAGGATCTGGTTGAGCTGTTGCTTGAACAAGGGGCTGATCGGAACACCTCACATCCTACAACAGGTGTAAGCCCAAGTTATTACGCCCAAAGTCGTGATATGTTGCATATTTTACATAAAAGCTATCCTCAAAATAATAGCCAACTTCGCTTGTATTCTTGTTATGATATCATGCGAGTTTTTAAAATACATGGTCTTAAGCCAAACAAAGAGGTATTTGTTGTTATTTGGCAGGCTTTTGGTCCAAAAACAAGAGCTGCGCTCATAGAAAAAGTTATATCAAAATACAGTGATCCTTACAATGCGGCTCTTGCGATACTTTATACAAATTTTGACCCATTTACCATAATTAAAGGTAAGCCAGCAATTGAGTACTTAGAAAATGAAAAAGATACTGCTTTAAGGAAATTTGTATTATCAGCTGAGTTACGTTTATTAATAGAGCTTGAGTCAGAATTCTTAATAAACCCCGAGGGAGAAGCGTATTTAAAAGAAAGAATAAGAAAATTGTTAGAATACGACCCTGAAGTATTAATCTATAATATTAATTGTGAATCTCTTTTCGAATTTGACAGGCCTTTCAAAATGCCGCTTGCAACCCAAGAGCTTTTTCCAATAGAGCTTGCTTTAAAAGAAGAAAACTGGGTTATTGCACAGCTACTTTCTGAGCAATCCCGCAAATTAACAGGCGAATCTAAAGCTAAATTTATAGATATCTTTAAAAGTGCTGTAACTTATAAAATTGCAGAATATAAGCAAAATACTAACCAAATAGACCACGCAAAGAATTTAAATAGCAAAGCAATTTTCATAGCTGAAGCTGCTAAATGCGCAAAGCTTATAGGTGATGAAACTTTGAGCAGAGAAATGGACCAGCGTATTATTAAAATTTTGCCTGTGGTATTCTTAGGACCTGAATCTACAAGGATTCTGGTTTCTGCTGTTAATCATCCTTTGAGTTTATCACTGCAAGGTTCGTCAGTGTTTTATCAAAAAATGTGGGAAGCATCTAGCTCATCTTTTGCTTATTTTTGGAATAAATCTTTAATCCAGTTAGGTCTTGCAAATTCTATTCAAGGGGTTGTAGCGCTAACCTGCACAGCTATAGCTTTGGTTGCTACAGGTTATGTTGCTTCTATATCAGGCGCCCTTGAAGTTGCTAAAGAATATTCGCATCAATTAGGCGAATGCATTAGTCCAGCTTCAGGTATACCTCTCGTAAATTAAGGATTGGTAAAAAGGTATAGACGACGCCACTCTCTCCGACATCGGGAGACAATTCGTTGGTTTTTATAGGATAAATTGTCCTTGGATAGTTTATAATGCTGAATCCATCAATCATACCTCTAAAGGAAAGCGCTGGCCGGGGGGCAAAAAGGTCTGCATTATAAACGCGCGAAGCGCGGGCAGACCTTTTTGAGCCAGCGCTTGACTGACTTCGTCAGTAGGAAGAGCATTATTGAAATTTTATTTAAAGGAGAATTTATTCTATAGACCAGGTATTTACTTGTGTGTAGCTATGAGTTTTGGTATCAATCACCCGGTTATCTTTTTAACGGTCCATGTTTCTTGCTGCGCATCATACTCATATAATGTTGGTTCGTCATCATAAGGAGAATAAGGTATGCTATTGAATTGAAGCATTCTATTAAAATACAAAGTTTTGTTATACCCATTTTGTGCAGTTAAATTTCGGTAATAAATAGTATAATTTTGTTTGGCACGAATCTCGGGTATTATGGCGATAAGGTCATCAAGGGAATTAATCTCTTTGTTATTAACCCTCACAATCTGTAAAGAATAATGAGGAACCCCATCTAGTATAACTGTATCTATGCCAGAAAGCCCCGAGTTGCGTCCTATAGAAACTGTAACTACCGAGCCTAACTGCGCCCCAGTTACAAACCTGATGAACTCATCTGTTTCAAAAAGAATCGCCTCATCAAGATTCAACATTCTGGTTATAGCATGCTCTTTCAAATCATAAACTGGGATAAGTATATCAACAAACTTACCATCTCTAAATAGAGTAAGTTTCACAGAATCTTTAGTATCATTAATTAGCTTTTGTAATTCATACAAGTTCGGCCCTACTAAGTTACCATTTATGGCCCAAATTATATCAGATGGCCTTAGCATTTTTTCAGCAGGAGTTCCCTGCAAAGTGTTTCTTACTACCAAAACTTTATTAAGAGAATTAGGGAATTTTTTTAAGTATTCTGATATTAAATTTTCTGGAAACTTTAACGCTTTCACAGCTCTATCTAAAGAGTAATAGCCAAGGATTGCCCCTGTATCTTTCCGCTGCGGAATATCGCCGTTTTTAATAACTTGATATGCATCATTTATATACGCAATTGAAAGCGCATAAGCAAAAGTATTATCAACTGCATAGTTAATGGCAATTACTTCGCCTTTCTTATTTAGTATTGGTGATCCACTAGACCCACCCCTAGCATTAAGGCTAATTCTTAAAGTTTGGTCGGGAAAATAATTTGAGATCTCAAAAGAGCTGGTTATTATGCCGGTTTGAATGGAAAACCCTTGACCTTCATTATTACCTATAATCGTTACGCTTTCATTAATTTTAGGAGGCACAGTGGAAATTTTTAGCTCAATGCCATCTTCAGGGATACTTTTTGGTAAAACCTTCAGAAAGCTAAAATCACTTTGCGGGTCGCTATAAATCAGTTTAGCTTTAATCTCGCGTCCATTATGGAATGTAACTGTAGTATCATTAATATTAACACTATCTACCACATGTTTGTTGGTTGCGATAATGCCTAAAGATTTATCTACAATAAATCCAGTTCCAAAAAATTCACCAGTAGGGTAATATGGAGATTTTATTATAGAGTTTGATATGCTAACAACACCTCGCTTCCAAAGGTCTGTCTTCTCATTTGCGAGGCTAAGCTGGGCGATACAAATTATAAAAATACATATTAACCGCCTAATCATATTTGAGCCAAAACAACTTTTTCTTAATCCATAATATCAATCTTGATTGCCTTCACAAGTTAAATTAGTTAGTATACCCCAGGTATTAAATTAAGATTAGTAAGCCTTGACCCATCAGATAAGCAAAAATACGGTCTCCGTATCCATTGAAAGCCAAATGAAACGTTCTTACTTAGATTACGCAATGAGCGTGATTGTAAGCAGAGCTTTGCCAGATTGCAGAGACGGGCTAAAACCCGTGCATAGGCGCATATTATTTGCTATGCACCACATGAATAATTACCATGATAAACCTCATAAAAAATCCGCTAGAATTGTGGGTGAGGTAATCGGTAAATACCACCCACATGGTGACGCACCTATTTATGGATCTTTGGTGAGGATGGCTCAAGAGTTCTCACTCAGAGACCCGCTTGTAGATGGCCAGGGTAACTTTGGCTCAATTGATGGGGACTCCCCAGCTGCTATGCGTTATACCGAGGCTAGGCTTTCTAAAATTGCTGCGAGGATGCTTGATGATATTGATCAAGAAACCGTTGATTTTCAAGACAACTACGATGGATCCGAAAGCGAACCTAAAGTTCTACCAGCTAGATTCCCTAATCTATTAGTAAATGGTACAAGTGGTATCGCAGTTGGTATGGCAACCAACATTCCTACTCACAATTTGGGTGAAGTAATAGATGCTTGCCTTGCATATATTCAAAACCCTGAGATTACCTCTGAAGAGCTAGTTGCATTTGTTCCCGCTCCAGACTTCCCTACAGGTGGTATGTTAGTGGGAGCTACTCAGGCAAGAAATGCTTTGATCAGTGGTAAAGGCATAATCACCATGCGTGGCCGCACGGAAATAGAAGAAATTGGCGGCACTTTTGCAATTATCATTAAAGAGCTGCCTTACCAGGTAAATAAATCAGAGCTGGTTAAAAAAATCGAGCATCTTTCAAAAGATAAGGTAATAGAGGGTATATCTGAACTTAGAGATGAGTCGAACAAGCTTGGTATCCGAGTGGTGATAGAGCTGAAGAGAGATGCCACCCCAGATGTAATAATTAACCAGCTTTACAAGCATTCCGAGCTACAGACAAGCTTCGGGGTCAACATGCTTGCACTTAATAATGGCAACCCTATCTTGATGGGGCTTAGAGAGATTATCTCCGCATTTGTGGATTTCCGCCGCGAGATTGTTACAAGACGCACAATATATCAATTAAATAAAGCCCGTAATAAGGCCCACGTATTGATTGGTCTATCCCTTGCTGTCGCAAATATTGATGAAGTAATTGCATTAATTAAGGCTTCACCAAACCCACAAGAAGCTAAGAAGCGCTTAATGGATAAACATTGGCAAGCTTCGGATGTAATACCACTATTGAAATTAGTGGATGATTATAGAAATGAGTTAGTGGATAATAAATGCCGCTTTACGCAGGAGCAAGCTGAGGCCATTTTGGAGATGAGATTATCCAAGCTTACTGGCTTAGAAAAAGAAAAGATTGAAAACGACTTGGGTGAATTGGCCAAAGTAATTGCAGGATTCTTAGAGCTGCTTGCATCCAAAGAGAAAATTTTAGCTTTAATTTCAAAAGAGCTACAAGATGTGCGTGATACTTTTGCTACCCCACGCCGTACCGAAATTATTTTGGATGACCGTGAATTTAATGATGAAGACTTGATCGCCCGTGAAGAAATGGTAGTTACCAATACTATGGGCGGGTTCATTAAACGCGTACCTCTAGACACTTACCGCGCACAAAGACGCGGCGGCAAAGGAAGGTCTGGGATGGCGATTTATTCGGATGACACTACAACAGATATTATCGTTGCTAATACGCACGTGCCTTTGTTATTCTTCTCCTCACTTGGAAAAGTATATAGAATGAAGGTTTATAAACTACCTCTTGGATCACCACAATCTAAGGGCAAAGCACTTATAAATATGCTGCCTTTGGCTCCAGATGAGCGAATTACAAACATTATGCCATTGCCAGAAAACCCTGCTGATTGGTTGGATTACAGCATTGTATTTTCAACAGAGAAAGGCAACATCCGCCGTAATGAGCTAAGCGCGTTCTCAAGCATTCAAGCAAATGGTAAAATAGCTATGAAGCTGGATGAGGATGATAGACTAGTTGGGGTAAGTATAGCACGCTCAACTGATCATATCCTATTATGCACTAGATATGGAAAAGCCCTTAGATTTCCTCTATCCAAACTTCGCATATTTAAGAGTAGAAACTCTGATGGTGTGCGCGGCATTAAATTTGCGCATAATAATGATGCCGTTGTTTCCATGGCAATTTTGTCTGAAGCAAGGGCAAGCATGGAGGAGCGCGAAGAATTTTTAAGAATCCCTGTTGATGCACGACTTGCGTACAAAAACACCCAGGATGCTGAACAATTTAAGAAAGCTGTAGAAGAAGAAGCTCTTAACTTCACAATACTCACTATGAATGCTGCTTTAGAGCTTGCTGCAGCTGAACAGTTCATTCTAACTGTAACTGAAAATGGATATGGTAAGAGAACATCAATATATGAGTATCGCATAACCGGTAGAGGCGGCCAGGGAATTTTAAATATTGATACCTCAGAAAGAAATGGCTTAGTTATTGCTAGCTTACCTGTAGAGAGCGAGGACCAAGTAATCTTGCTTACCAGTGGTGGAACTTTAATTAGAACCAAAGTGATAGATATAAGAATTACTGGTAGGAATGCTAAGGGCGTTAAAATTATGAATGCTCAAGATGGCGAAAAGGTTATTTCTGTAACTAGAGTGCTAGGTGATGGTAGCTCTGAGGATTCGGAAGAATCTGAGAATATAGAGACGGACGCTTAAATCAAAAGAGGTTTGACATGCCAATTATAACAATAAAAATGCTTGAAGGCAGAAGCCCTGAAGTAAAGGAGCAAGTGGTTAAAGAATTAACCGATGTATGCGTGAGGGTTTTGAACTCTAATCCTGAAGATGTAAGAGTTTTGATTGAGGAAATGCAAAAATCACATTACGCTAAAGGCGGAGTGTTATATAGCAAATTGGGGAAATAATCATGGTATTAAATCTACATAACTGGATGGCTCGCATATTTTTTCTTCTCTTATGTTTAATATGTGCAAATGCATCAGCGGCACTTAAAATAGATATTACACATGGGCAAGTGGACCCTATGCCAATTGCAATTAGTGACTTTTATGATGTTGATGGCCAATTTTCTTCATTAGGAAGCCAGATTAAGTCAGTAATTGAAAATGACCTGAGGAGTTCTGGTATTTTTAGACCAATTGATCAAGCTGCTTTTTTGGAAAGCTTAACAATTGATAAAAAACCTGCTTTCTCTGGTTGGAGGCAGATAGGAGCAATGGCGTTCACTAGTGGTCGCATCACTAAAGTTGGTGATAAAATCACAGTTGAATTTAGACTATGGGACCCGAGTGCTGAAAGTCAGATTGAAGGCACCTCTTTCACCTTAACTGAAAAATCGTGGAGGAGAGCTGGCCATAAAATTGCAGATCAGATTTATAAGCGCCTAACTGGAGAAGGAGCCTATTTTGACACACGAATAGTATTTGTATCAGAAAGTGGACCTCTCGATAATAGGGTTAAAAGGCTTGCAATTATGGATTCTGACGGTGAAGGGTACAAAGAGCTTACAGATGGGCGAGACTTGGTTATTACCCCGCGCTTTGACCCTAGTTCGCAGCGCGTAATTTATATGACATATAAAAACAAAGTTCCCCATGTATATTTGCTAGAGCTGCAAACCGGCAAACAAAAGATGATCGGTAATTTCCCTGGAATGTCTTTTGCGCCACGCTTTTCTCCTGATGGCAAAAAAGCTGTTATGTCAGTAGCAAAAGGTGGGACAACTGATATTTACGAGATTAACTTAGATAGTGGTGCAACTCGTAGATTAACAGCTGTAAGCGGCACCATTAGTACATCACCAAGCTACTCACCAGATGGCAGTAAAATAGTCTTCAGCTCTGATCGCGGCGGGAGACCACAGTTATATATTATGGGCGCAGGTGGCGGGGAAGCAACCAGAATAAGCTTCGGTGACGGGAGTTATAATGCACCTGCATGGTCACCAAGAGGAGATTTTATTGCATTCACCAAATCTAAAGGTGGCCAGTTTTACACTGGCGTTATACGCCCAGATGGCAGCGGTGAGAGGCTGTTAACTTCTTCTTGGATGGATGAAGGGCCAACTTGGTCACCTAATGGAAGGGTAATTATGTTCTCTCGCCAAGTAAAAGGAGCTGGTTATAATATATTTGCTGTTGACGTAACAGGGTATAATGAGCGTAAAATAGAAACTCCGACTGATGCTTCTGACCCAGCTTGGTCACCGCTATTGAATTAGGTAGATATATTGTATGGTGCGCAAACCTCACCAAAGTCCGGAAATTCTAACTCAAGCGTATTCCGTCCTGCGATTTTCACATCTGAAGTTTGCCAACCTGATTGCCATATTCACTTGCATTTTGGTGGTTATTTTTCTCAACTCTCAAAATGAAATTTCTCAAACCATCCATAATGGCCTACTCGAGATTAACTCAACTGTTATAGAGTTAATGAATAAACCCAGGGAGATGACCAGTAAAGCAAAAGACTACGTAGATGAGAAAATATACCAAAAAGAAATACGCCTACTTCAAGATGATAAGAAAGCGCTTGAAGAAATAGTAATGCTTACTGAAGCGGAAAATAGAGAAAACAGAAGGCTGAAAGCTCTACTAAATTTTTCAACTTCAGAAGAGTACTCTCTAGTTAGCACTAGGCTACTTAAAGCTTCTTTGGATATTCCATCGCAAGGGTTTTTAATTCCTGTTGGCAGCAATAAAAGAATAAACGCCAGTGCATATGTGGTAGACGGTGTAGGCTTAGTTGGGAAAGTTACGGAAGTAGCTGGTAGTAGTGCAAAAGTTAGGCTTATCACCAGTATAAACTCTAAAACCCCAGTAGTTTTCTCAGAATCTAGGGAACAAGCAATTTTAGTTGGCAACTCTACTTCTGGCAATACTTTGCATATAATATATTGCAGCAATCAACAAAATATCCGAGATGGCGAAATGGTTGTTACTTCTGGTGATGGAAGCATTTACCCGTATGGAATCTTAGTGGGCAAAGTCGTAAAACAGGAAAGCGGCGCATATGTTAAAACATTATTTGAGATAGATAAGCTAGAATTTGTTAAGGTGTATTTTAAAGATAAAGAGGCTGCAAAACAATGAAGCTTTATGATTATTTATACTCCGTTAATTTGAAAAACTGGAGCGTCGCAGCTAATTTCTGCGCATCCGCACCTATTAATATAGGCTTACGGTGCTCGCAACTGCTGCTCCTACCACTTTTTCAAATTTCCTGTCGTCTATGCCTTTTCCCCAGCTCTATTCATGAGTAATGTTTATGGCTTTTAAAGACTTACGCGCATTCATAAGTTTTTTGGAAAAGAATGGTGATTTAATCAGAATATCTAAACCGGTTTCCACCAACCTTGAAATTACAGAGATACATCGTCGTGTTTTGGAATCTTCAGGACCAGCACTTTTATTCGAAAATGTTCATAATGAATTTGGCAAAACAGATTATCCAGTTTTGGTAAATTTATTTGGCACAGTAGAAAGAGTAGCGCAAGGAATTAGCCTTACTTCAAATTCATTACATGAACTTGGTGAAAAACTTGCATTCCTTAGGCAGCCAGCTCCCCCAGAATCACTCAAAGAAGCTTTTGGCATGCTGCCTTTGGTTAAAGATGCAATCAACATGAAGCCAAAGCTAACAAAGAAAGCGCCATGCCAAGAAATTGTAATGACAGGGAAGGAGATTGACCTTAACAAACTTCCAATACAAACCTGTTGGCCGAATGAGCCTGCGCCGCTTATTACATGGCCAATGGTAGTTACCAAAGACTGCGCCAGCGAAAAATACAATGTTGGCATTTATCGTATGCAAAAACTTTCTAAGGACAAAACTATTATGAGGTGGTTAGATCATAGAGGCGGCGCTGACCATTGGCGGAGTTGGAAAAATGCAGGGCACGAGAAAATGCCAGTTGCTGCAGTATTAGGCTGCGATCCTGGGACTACAATCGCTGCGGTAACTCCAGTACCGGAGCAACTTTCTGAGTATGAATTTGCCGGCCTTATTCGCAAGTCTAAATTAGAATTAGTAAAGTGCAAAACTATTCCATTGCTTGTGCCCGCAAATGCAGAAATGGTAATTGAAGGCTATGTAAGTACTCAAGAGTTCGCAAACGAAGGGCCGTATGGCGATCACACAGGCTATTACAATTCAGTTGAAAAGTTCCCAATTTTTGAGATCACGGCAATAACCACTAGGAAGGATGCGATATATCTAAGCACCTATACTGGTAGGCCTCCGGATGAACCCTCTGTGTTAGGAGAAGCACTTAATAAGGTATTTGTCCCGCTTTTAAAACAGCAAATTCCTGAAGTGGTTGATTTCTACTTGCCACCTGAAGGATGCTCTTATCGCATTGGAATTGTAAGTATTAAGAAATCCTACCCTGGGCATGCCCGCAAGGTTATGATGGGCGTTTGGTCGGTTCTACGGCAATTTATGTATACTAAATTTTTGATAATTGTTAATGATGACATCGATGTTAGATCTTGGGACGATGTAATGTGGGCTGTTTCCACAAAAATGGATTTTGCTAGAGATGTTACGATCATAGAAAATACCCCGATAGATTATCTGGACTTTGCCTCACCAGAGGAAGGTTTAGGAAGCAAAATTTGTTTTGATGCCACCGATAAAATTGGCAATGAAACCAAAAGAGAATGGGGCAATAAAATTGAGATGCCTAAGGAAATTGTAAAAGCTGTATCAGAAAAGTTTAAAGATATTTTATAACGCTTTAGCTACAGGTGCGGACGCTCCAATTTTTCAAATTAACGGAGTCTATCTCTTAAAAAGTTGTAATTGCCCACTAAAGAAGAATGCCCCGAGCGTTACCGTCAGTACATATACAAAGAAGGAAGCAAGGGCAAACGATACACCTAGTGCCAACATATGAGGCGGAACATTTAAAAGCTTAAGGCCATATAAAAAAGTAAGCTCTCTAACCCCTATACCCCCAATGGATATAGGTATGATGGCCAAAATTGAAGCTGCTATGAATAAAACTATAAAATCCAAGTAAAGGTAAGCATCTGCGCTATGTGCTAACCCATGCACTAAGAGCCAAGCCATTGATATTTGCAAGAGTTGCACCCAAATTGAATACCAAGTGGCTTTTAAAGCAGCACTAAACTTATCTTTAAGCACAAACTTGATGCCAAAAATGTAGCAAGGAGTTATAAGAACTAATAATGCAGTGTTAATTATGTATGTATATGGCAATTTAATAAAGCTAGAAAAATATGCGATAATAAACCCAAATATGCATAAAACATAAAATCCATTAACCCGCTCATAAAGCACTATTCTAAATGCTTTTAGTTTTGAGAAATGGAAATGTTTGTATATGTGGAATATTTTGTATCCATCGCCACCTATGCCCCCGGGCAAGGCCAAATTTAAGAATGCTCCTGCAAAATATAACTTCACCATATCTTTCTTTGGAACGGTGAGCCCAAATTCACTAAAATAATGCTGGGATCTGATCCCACTTATGAACATAGATATTACCGAGCAAATAAACGCACCGCCGAAAAATATAGGGTCCATATCTTTAAGCAAAAGAGCCGCTTCCTTAAAATCGATTTTATTAAATACCAAATATAACGCTGCAACTATGAATACAATTTTTAGTGCGGTTGTTATTTGCTTCCTCATAATGCCCTATTGCTGCTTTTTGGTCATAGGGTTTAAAGGTTGGTATTTTAGCGATAGTTTATCCAGAACTGCACTATTGTCTTCTGGTATTGGCTTGACCCCTAAAATAGGAGCGATCTTAGCTATGATGTTACCAGCAGTTGGCGCAGCGAGCATGCCTCCAGTGGTGAACCCGGCATTAATTTTATTAGGTAATGCTTCATCAATTAAAACTATAACTACATATTGTGGTGCATGGATAGGAAATGCGCCAATAAAAGATGCAATGTTTGCAGTCTTACTATACCCACGACCAGTGACCTTTTCTGCAGTACCAGTTTTACCTCCAACAAAATACCCAGGAACATTAGCTTTTTTCCCATAACCTTCTACTACAACCAGCCTCAATAGCTTCCTCATCATCTCAGAGGTTTTAGTAGAAATTATTTGTTTCTTTTCAACCTTGGTTGGATCTTCAACTTTTAATAAAGTTGGTTTAACCATATACCCACCATTAACCACAGCTGCGATTGCCCGCGCTACATGCAAGGGTGTAACAGCTATGCCGTGCCCATAGCTTATAGTAATGGTTGAGGCTTGGCTCCAAATTTTAGTTTTAGGATAAATTGGGAACCCACGCTCAGGTATTTCAATATCAACTGGTTCAAGCATGCCGACTTCAGATAAATATTCACGTTGCTTTTTCCCACCCACCTTAAGGCCTATTTGTGCAGTGCCTATGTTTGATGAATACATAAGAACCTCAGGGGTAGCCATCATCCCACCTTTGCCGCGATAGTTACGTATTTGCTTATTGCCAATTTTAATTGCTTCGTCAGTATTAAATGCATCATTAAGGCTTATGTGCTTGCCATCAAGCCCCATAGCAAGTGTCAGGATTTTGAAGGTGGATCCCATTTCATAAGCGCCCATACTTACTTGGTTAAACCTTGCCCGCTCGCTTGATTTACCTACATTATGCGGGTCAAAATCTGGGACACTTACCATCGCTATCACTTCACCAGTATTTACATCCATAACAACTCCAGACCCCCCAATAGCGCTGTGGAGCACCGCCTGGTTCAATATCTCATCACGCAGTATCTGCTGAATGCGAACATCGATAGAGAGCTTCGCAGGTTCGTTGCTGTTCTTTAAGCGCTCATTGAAGCTGAGCTCTATGCCCCCTAGGCCCTCACCATCTACACCCACATAGCCAATAACATGAGAAAACAAATTACCATGAGGATAAACGCGTTTTTCATCTTTCATGAAATTTATGCCAGCTATCCCAAGATCATTAACATGCTGCTGCTCAATAGGTGTTAAGTGCCTTTTAAGCCAGGCAAAAGTTTTGCCTGAGTGTATTTTCTCTTTAATTTCTGGACATTTGGAAGAGTCAAAAATTCTGCACAACTTTTCCGCTGCAGATGTTGGTTCAATTATTTTAGTAGGATTTGCAAATAATGATGCTGTAGATAGATTAACAGCTATTAATGTGCCATTACGATCCTCAATGCTTGCTCGCTCTACTAAAAAGTCATTACTATAATTTTGGTTCTTACTTACAATTTTTACATCTTCATGGCTGGAAAGACTAATATCGAACAAGCGGAAGATTAATATACTAAACACAAAACAAATTGCGCCCATGGCAAATAATAGCCGGTTTCTACACATGCTGAGCGCAGCATCCTCAACAACCTTTGGACTAGGCCTCAGAATAGCATTTTTATTTTTGCTAAGCTCAGTCAATTTGCCCCCTCTTCTGAAGGTTCTTCAACTTTTGCTGCAAATTGGCTCAAATAAATCTCAATCTGCTCAGAATCCAAAATCTGATTACTAACAGGTGCGTGCAAATTTAAATTTTTCTCTGTGAGCTTTTTAAGACGTTTAGGATTGGTAAGATAAGAATGTTCAGCTTTAAGCACGTGTATGCTTTCGCGCTCACTTAAAATTTGCACATTTTTTGCTTTTATGTCGCGCGATATTTGTTGAACGCGGTTTTTCACAAAAAAGAGGAAAGCGATAGCCATCGCTAACATTATCACCCCAGGCAGAAAATAAACTCTTAAATATCTGTTCATATCTTCAAATCAATTTCTCTATTGCTCTGAGCCTTGCAGACCGGGCTCTGGGGTTAGTTTTGATCTCATTATCTTCTGCAATAACTATGCCTTTTTGTAAGAATTTAAACTGTGGTGGAGCAGAATTTAAATTTTTATCTGGCAAATACTTATTTACATTCACCTTTTTGCCGCACCATTCATTAAACAAACTCTTTACAATTTTATCTTCGCCTGAATGGAATGAAACAACAACAATTTTTCCACCAACCTTCAGTAATGACTTTGCTGCATGTAAGCTAGCCTTCAATTGATCTAACTCTTTATTCACTTCTATGCGAATCGCTTGAAAAGTTCTAGTTGCAGGGTTTATATCATCTCTATAATGCCCAACCGCTTTTTGTATTATCCTAACCAGCTCTAGGGTAGTTTCAATTGGCTTTTCATGTCTAGCATCCACAATTTGTTTTGCAATGCTGCGCGATCTTTGCTCATCGCCATATTCATAAATGATTCTCGCCAATTCGCCCTGAGTGTAAGTATTAACCACATCGTAAGCGGATAGGTTGTCTCGCTGGTCCATCCTCATATCCAGTGGGCCATCCACTTGAAATGAAAAGCCACGCTCTGGAGTATCTATTTGCATTGATGAAACCCCGATGTCGTAAACGATCCCATCTATAGTGCCGCTTAAACCCTCCAACGCTATGCCGATTTTATCATTTGCAATATTGTGGAATTCAAATTTATTTCCATATTCTTGTGCAAATTTTTCAGCCGTGGCTGCTACATTTACATCTCTGTCTATAGCAATTAATTTATTTGCACCTGCCTCTAAAATTCTTCTACTATAGCCACCGGCACCAAACGTGCAATCAACGTAAAGACCGCCCTTATCTGGGTTTAGAAAGTCTAATACCTCTTCTATTAATACCGGAATATGTGGTGTATCTATGGGTTGCATTTATATATTATATTGCCTCTTCAACATATATTTAATACATTTTTTTAATAAAGTGAATTTAATATCGCAGGTAAGTTATGGTTTTTTTAATTTTAAGCATTATCAGGCGCTATATTTTTTTAATTGTGTGTATAATTATTGTACTTTTTTCGCTAGAGCTAAATATTCCATTAATTGAAGAGGTGCAAAATGGTATATTAAGCCTGGTCGATTCAGTAGGGCAATATATAAACCTAAAAGGCGTTGTAAAACAAGCAGAAGATGCATTTAATTCCATAAGGAAGTTGTTTTAAAGTGTTTGTCTTTTTGTGAAAATTTAGTATAATAACGTGAGTTATGGATAAAAGGTTGTAAAGAAGCAGGCTAAGTAATAGAAATATCTTTGCAACAAAACTTTCAAAACTTAGCCATGAAACAATATG
>JAQSWL010000019.1 GCA_029266655.1 Candidatus Midichloriaceae bacterium
ATTTTCTCATAAAATCCTTGAGTGTCTTCTTGATAGTAGGGATAGTAGCCATAAGCCAGGTAATTTTGAAAATGTCCAAGCAGCATGGGTATTTTGGAAAGACTACTTGCAATCTGATCAGGATGATTAATTAAATCATCAAAAGAGATTTTTGGCTCGGTCAATCCTTGGTAAAAATTCAAGTACTCACGAAATGAAAGCCCATAAAGTGTATGTAAGGTTGCGCGGCGCGAGAGGTCATAACTTCCTTTGACCAAATCAATACTAGAACTGCCTGAGAACACAACTTTAATCTTCGGGAATGAATCATAAATATTTTTTAACTCTTGATCCCAATTTTGATAACGGTGAATTTCATCAATAAAAAAATAATCGATATTTTCATAGCGATAAAGGTTAGTTATGAACTCAATAAGCCTATTATCCTGAAAATAGATGTTATCTGCTGAAACATAGAAGGCCTTACTACCATTTGGCAGCTTTTGTTTAATAAGTTGCAGCATCAAGGTTGTTTTACCAACCCCACGTGCGCCAACGATTCCTGTAAGTCGACGATTTAGATCAACTTGATCAAAGAGGTAGCGGTGGTTATCAATAACAACTGTATCAATCAATCCATGATAGATCTCACGTAAAAAATCAATAGTCAAGAATGAATTGATAATTATGCCTTGTGAGGTGTTTGCCAATAAATCATGTATTAATGACCACGTTAAAATACGTAGCTTAACTCCTGCCGCAAGCTATTAACAAAAACGACTGTTATTGATAGCAGTTATATAAGATGGGAGACTTTTTGTATAAAAATCCGCGTCATTTGTTGACAATGTATGCCTATATAGCATATACTAAACTCATGTGGTGCTATAAAATTAGCTGGTGATCCGGATGTATAAGTTCAATTATGACTCTGAAAAAGATAAAAAGCTTAAACAAGAAAGAGGTCTTTCTTTCGATGAGATTATTGCTTTAATTGAGTCAGATAAATTACTTGATATACTAGAACATCCTAATAAGGAAAACTATCCTGGACAGAAAATATATATTTTAGATGTTGAAGATTATATATGGTTAGTACCATTTGTGAAGAGAGGAGAAGAGATATATCTCAAAACCGCTTTTCCAAGTAGAAAATATACCAAACAGTATATGGAGGAAAACTATGACAAAGTATGAACTTGATAAGGAAGAACAAGAATTATTGAGTCTTTTTAAGCAAGGAAAGCTGAAGCAATCTAAGACTATGGCATCTGATAGAAAGGCTGCTAAAGATGCTGCTATTTTACATATGAGAAAAAATGCAAGAATCAATATAAGGTTGTCTCAATTTGATTTGGATAAAATTAAGAGAATAGCGGCAAAAGAAGGGCTGCCTTATCAAACTTTGATATCAAGTGTATTGCATAAATATGCAGATAAAAATTTATAAATATTACTTGCAAGAGGACCAGGATCACTCAACATCTGCTATTACCGAAATCCCAAAAACGTTGGAGTGAAAGAGTAATTTCTGACCGCGCTGTAACACGTATCATATATAACATAAATTGTTGCGTATTCCTTAAATTAATTGTACAATGGGACTGTACATATATAGAATTACTGTAATGGAACTAGTTTCTTATTCATATCTGCGTCAACATTTAAGTGAACTACTGGATAAGGTAGTTGATGATTCAGAAGTGCTGCATATAAGGCGTAAAAATGGCCGAAGAATTGTTGTCATGGAAGAGTCTGAGTATAAGAGCCTTATTGAGACCATTCATGTGTTCAGTACAGAAGCAAATACAAAAAGGATTGTATCATCACTAGAAGACGCCAAAAAAGGCAAAGGGGTTGAGATTGGCGTACAAGATTATTTTAACTCCTAATGCTGTAGAAGATCTGGAATTTTGGAAGAAGCAAGATAAAAGAATTTTTTCCAAAATCGGCAATCTGCTCCAGAGCATAAAGACTTCCCCAACCATTGGGATTGGCAAGCCAGAGCGTTTGCGGTACAAAAATGAGAACATTTGGTCCAGAAGGATTAATCGCGAGCATAGGCTTGTCTATCTTATAGAGAATCATACAGTATATTTGCTTGAGTGCAGATTCCATTATAAATAAATCTAGTTCTATCATATCTTCAGTTCACCTCCCAAAAACGGCCGTTATTAGGACGGTGCAGCCCCTAAAAATGAGGTTTAACAGCTACATATTTATGTCTTATCACTTTGGGCACTAAGTGGAAGCCTAAGCCTTTGATGATGGACATAGTAGTGGCAAGGCCTGGTTTGGTTTTACCTGTAAGTACCTTATAAAGGTTTTTCTATCAAGATGCGTCCTGTCAGATAATGCTCTTACACCACCCTGAGCTTCTGTTAAATATCTTAAGGCTAGCATAAAGCTAGTAGTGTTTCCATCTTCCTCATATGCAGTTGTTGCTGCGTCAAGAAAAGCTTCGGCTTCTGTTGGGTTTTTAAGCTTTTCAACTAGATAGTCAGTAAATTTCAAATACTTTCTAGTCATTTTTAATCTCCTTATAGCTGGTCCAATATCGTATTGCTTTATCAATATCATGCTTTTGAGTTTTCTTATCGCCACCAGTTAATAACGATATTATTTGTTGATCTTGAGGTCACTTATCTACCGATAACAGGTCGGGAAGAAAATGGTGAAATTCATGCGAGCGAATACCAAGTACCTTTTGCTTTGCCACCGCGTACGAGATACCCGCTCACTACCAACTTGCCTAGATATTTCTTGATGGTGTTGCGGTTGGCCTCAGTCGCGTTCACTATGTCAGCGACGCTAATCTGTCCATGCTCATGGACAAGGTCGATAATCTTGAGCGAAAGCTCAGGTAGCGATGCTCGCATGATTTTTTCTTTCTCTACCTTCTGCTCCAGCCTGCGTTTCTGCTTCTGGAGTGATTGGAGAAAGAATAGCAACCAAGGACTCCAGTCCGTATCAGCCAACTTGAAACTCTGCTGGGTACGCCTCAGAGCAAGGTAATAGCTTTCCTTGTTTTGCTCGATAATGCTCTCCATCGAACTGTACGGGACATAAGTGTAACCGCTTTTAAGGAGCAGTAGGGTAGTGAGGATGCGCGACAGTCTGCCATTCCCATCCTGAAACGGATGGATAGCGAGAAACACCACAATAAATATAGCAACGATTACCAGTGGATGAATCATTTTTCCCGTGAATGCTTTATTCACGAAAGCATAAAGGGCTTCCATTTCTCGCGGCGTGTCAAAGGGTGACGTGGTTTCAAATACCACGCCGATTGATTTGCCATCAACACCTATGGCTTCAACGCTGTTGGACAATTTCTTATAATCGCCACGGTGACGTTGATCTTTGCTGGAATATTGTAGCAAGATGGAATGCAACTGCTTCAGATAATTCTCGGTAAAGGGGATGGTTTCATAGGCATTAAAGATGATTTCCATCACGGCAGCATAACCTGCCACTTCTTCTTCATCGCGAGAAGTGAACGACTTACTTTCGAGCCGAGAGAGTAAGGTTTCCACTTCACGGTCAGAGAGTTTTGAACCTTCAATTCTTGTCGAAGAACCCACGCTTTCAATGGTTGCAACTTTGCGAAGCTGGTTCAAACGCTCAGGCGCAATTTTGCCAAGCGCCCGCCATGCACCTTTGAATTCGTCGATTTCACTCATGATCGCGATCATCTCGTGGGTGATCTTGATAGAATCTGTATCGAACATAATAACCCCTGTATCCGTATTTATACCCAATTATATCCATGAATAGTTAAAAATCCACTACGTTATGGATACAATCGAATATTTTTATGGCTATCAACCCCTTCAAGGACAACTATGCTCGTTTCGCTTACATCATTGGCCCATGGAATAGAGAGTTTAGGCTCTGGTTATAGAGAATCATACAGTTTATTTGCTTGAGTGCAGATTCTATTATAAATAAATCTGGCTCTATCATATCTTCAGCTCATCTCCCAAAAAGGACTATTATTGGTAGGGAAATTATGAATGCTTAGAATGATTCAAAGTATACTCGGATGCTAAAACATCATATGGTATTCTTAATTTGTTATGTAACTTTCTTATCATCGCTAAGTTTAATTTTCTCTTTTTATTAAGCACCTCAGACACTCTGCTTCTAGTACCTAAAACCGAAATTAAATCTTTAGATTGCAAATTTTGCTGCTCCATAACAAATTTTATGGCCTCAATTGGATCTGGCTCATCTATTTTAAAATGCAGTTCTTCATACTTCTCAACTAATGTAACAAGTATATCAAGATAGTCTCCATCATCAGAATCTTGAGATGCATCCCATAGTTGATCTATCATAGACAAAGCATCTTTATAATCTTGCTCACTTTTTAGCGGTTTTATATTAAACATATTTCTTCTCCTCTAAATATTAGCAGCATCTATTTTGTCATATTCTTTATGCGTTCCTATAAAACGTATATAACAAACTTTACGAATATAGTGTACCTTAACAATTAGCCTATAATGATTGCCCTTAATATTAAAAACAATACGATCATTTGGCAAAATATCTGCAGACCTAAAAAACTCTTTCACATCGTTAGGCTTATCCCATTCCATTTTTTTAACTTCATGGTACCAAGTCTTAAGAGATTGTTCGCAATCTGGATACTTATACCAAAATGATTTAAGTGTACTGATTGCTATGATTCTCATAATATTGAAGCCAAATTACCCAACTACAATTATAATGTATTCCCAATTTGGGAGCAAGCTTTATTTCTTCTATATGTAAAATCAAAAACGTTCGTTTTTGGTACTATATTTGGCTAAGGGCAAAAATCACCCCTTTTTAGTAAAAAGCACTCTTTAAACTTATCTCATTATCATAATATTATAATGCCTTTATTTATTGGACTTATAAGACTACTTAGTAATATATTGCTTTCATGTATTATGATAATATGTTACATTAAGTAATAAATATAGATATTGGCAATATACTATGAATGATTTAAGAACACATATTGACACACAAGGTAAGGTTTTAATTCCTGCAAAACTTCGCAAGATAATGAAATTTAAACCACATGACACATTAATACTTAGATACATTAATGAGCAATTGGTAATACTTAAACAAACTGATGTTATACAGCAAATCCAAGCAGATTTTAAAAGTCGGTCAGATTCTTCAAAATCTGCAGTTGATGAATTTTTAGAGATGCGGCAATCAGAGAGAGATTTAGAAAAGGTGAGGGATAATGACACAGTATAGAAAAGTAATACTGGATGCTTCTGCACTCATTGCTTTGCTAAATGGTGAGATAGGATCAACGATGGTGGAAGAGGTAATAAGCAATTCCATAATGTCCGCTGTGAATGCCTCTGAAGTAGCTAAGTTCTTAATTGACCGTAGAGGCTATAGCCAGCAAGAAGCACAAGATGTAATAGAGAAGTTGGTAAGTGATATTATGGCTTTCAGTGGTGAGCAGGCATATGTCGCAGCAAGTATATACACTGAGACCAAGTCATTCGGCTTATCAATGGGAGACAGAGCATGCTTAGCGCTTTCTAAAGTAACTAGCTATCCTATCTACACCGCAGATAAAATCTGGGATAAGGTGCAGTTACCAGATATCAATGTTAAGCTCATAAGGTAATATGCTGGTAGGATATGCTAAGATTTCTTTGACTAAGGTGTTGGATGCTTGGTTAGCACAAAAACCCAGCATCTTAACTTTTATTACATAAAATCAGAAGCATCGATTATGGATGCAAAATAATCAGATTCTATGACATCATCTGTAACGCCATTAATGTGAATTAATACAGGGCGGCAAGAATATCCTCGCTTATATGCAAGTCTTTCAATTTTGCTTTGCATTTCTTGAATAATTGATCCATCAATTTTGTTTTTAGAGAATTTAATCTCACAAATATAAAGTGTGCCAAATTTCACTTGGATCATATAATCAATTTGGCAGCCTGGAGAATTATATGTCTTTTTTTGGAAATATGGGTTTTCCACAACAATATCTTCGGGATGTAGATTAAGAGCTTTATGTATAGATTTTCTATTATTCAGAATCAGGTTTTCAAACTGGTACCCCATAATACCATACCATCCAGTTAAAGCAGTAAGAGGCTTGAAGCGATAGTTATCTCTGGCTATCTTAGTGCGGTTAATATCTATGTATTTCATATAAAATCCCAGATAGTTATCGCTTAAGCGATACTTGCTAAGTTTTGAGTCAACACCAGATTCTATTTTCCAAGTATAGTCTCGCTTAATAAAGCCAGCCAATTGCAATTCATGTAAATATTCTGAAATTCGTCCATTAGGTTCAATATTGAGAGTTTCGCATATTTCATGTCTTTCTTTTGATCCAGATTCAAGGGCAATAATGATTTTTTTATAAAAATGACTCTCTCGCAAAAATAAGTCTGAGAATATTTGGTTAAATTCCTCAACTAAGAACCCTCCCTTTGTAAAACAAAGTTGTTTTACATTTTCTTCAGCGGATAACTTTGGATTTATTTCCTCTAAATATTTAGGAATCCCTCCAGTTATAGAAAGTACTTTAAATTTCTCATATGCTGAAACATTCTTGGGCCAAAAAGAGCTGCAATCTGATAATGGAAGTTCTTCTAGGGTTAACGTATATGATATGCGCCCTACAAATCCCGTACTTCCTAGAATATTTTTTTCAATCCAAGCTGAGGCAGACCCACAAACAACAAAGACGAGTTTGTCATTTTTTTTTAAGTACAGGTCCCATAAGTTTTTAATCTTACCAAGAAAGGTTGGATCCTTCGATCCCATCCAAGAGATTTCATCAAATAGAATTAAGATCTTACCTGAACGCACGCGCTCTCCAAGCGCCCAAAAGGCATCACTCCAATCATTGTAGAGAGCTATAGGTGCCTTGAATTGGCGAGCCATTTGGCGGCAAAATTCCTGCAATTGATCCGATTTTGTCACATCTTTTTCTGGAGGTAATCCTGTAAAAACAAAGAACTCAGAAAACTGTTTACCAAACTCTTCTATCAACCTGCTTTTCCCAATACGCCGCCTTCCTCTTACAACTATAAAAGAAGCAGTTTTTTTTACAGCCTCAGCTGAAAGTTTACTCAATTCATCTTGTCTTCCTATAAATTTTGACATAGCTTATAGATCCTCAAATCTTTATTTTTATATTTGCGGATCCATATTAACACTGTTTTATGGATCCGCAAATCTTTTTATGGAAATAGTTGTATAGAAAAACACGCTAGATATTCAAATGGTCCAAAATAAAAACAATAAGATAGCAATATCTCATTTTGTAAAATTAGATATTTTAAATCTGCTTCAGACTCATAATCATTTGCAAAGATGATAAACGAAGCGATGAAAAATTGTGGCTAAATGCGGTAATGCTCTATAGCTATTTCACCTCTACTTGCGCTGAACCTTTTTCTTCCTACTTCCCTAACTAAGCTTGTATATATATGCTTAAAATATCTAAAACACCCTTAAGCCTAGTTATTGAGACTTATATGGTTGATTATTGAATAGCAGTATTTATATTTCTTGTAATAATCTAGTTAATGTTATAATATTAGCTAATATAAACCAGATTATAATTTGCCATGACAGAAATCAGAACACATGTTGACAATAACGGCAGAATACTTATACCTGCACAAATAAGAAAAGAGTTCCATATAAAAACTGGTGACGTTTTTGTTATCCGGGCAATTGATGGTGAGATCAAGATGATAAGTTTGGATAAAGCTATAAAGGATGCTCAAGCGTTGGTAAAAAAATATGTTCCTGAAGGAGTCTCTCTTGTGGATGAATTTATTCAGTCTAGACGCGAAGAGTATCTTAGAGAAGAAGGGAAGCTATGAAATCTGCAATTTTAGATACTTCCGCGATTCTTGCCATCATCAATAATGAACCCGGCAGTGATGTGATTAGGCCGTTACTTTCCAATTCTATAGTCTCTAGCGTTAATATCGCAGAGACTTCGGCAATTTTGGTATCTCGGTATAAAATTCCATTATCAGATGTCAAAACACTTGTTAATCAGCTAATTGGTACTGTAATAAATTTCACCGAAGAACAGGCCTATATCGTTGCGGAGTTAGAAGCTGTAAATAGAGAGAATGGCTACGGCTTATCATTGGGTGATAAAGCTTGCATATCCCTTGGTATATCATTGAATACACCAATATATACAGCCGATAAGATCTGGGAAGGCTTGAATTTCAAAAATGCTAATATCGAACTAATAAGGTAATATGCTGGTAGGATATGCAAGGGTTTCAACTACTGATCAAAATCTAGATCTTCAGATTGATGCTCTACGTGCAGCTGGATGTGAGAAGATCTTTGCTGAAAAGATCACTGGCGCAACCTCTGATCGTACCGAGCTCAAGAATATGAAGGAGTTTATCAGAGATGGCCATGACACAGTCGTGGTTTATAAACTAGACCGGTTAGGCAGATCTTTAAAGAATCTGATAGATGAAGTACAAAGCTTTGAGAAACGCAAGATAGGCTTTCGCTCATTGCAAGAAAATATTGATACCACAACTTCCGGTGGTAGACTATTCTTTCATGTATTTGCAGCCTTGGCGGAATTTGAGCGCGATATTATTAGAGAGCGAACTAATGCCGGTTTAAAGGCAGCAAGGGCCAGAGGAAGACTCGGGGGGAGGCCAAAGAAGCTAACAGAAACTCAAGTTCAGCTATTGCGTAAATTATATGCAGATAAAAGCAATGAGATCTCAGAAATCTGCAAGATGTTTAAAATTGGTAAAGCAACATTATTTAGATTAGTAAAAATTAAATAGGAGGGGAAAATGCGATATAATAATATAGAAGTAATTGGGGATAGCACACTACAGAAAATGCTATGGCAGGCGGCGAGTGAAGAAGTTGATCAAATGGATTTAGACTACATCACTTGGAAAGAACGTGAAGAGTTGATAGCGCTTAAGGCCATTAAACTGCTCAAAGCTAAAATGAAGCACTTAAAAGAACTGTATGGCTAAATGGATTTATAAGACTAAGCACAGATATTATATTATCAGGCTTGAGCGAAATCTATTTAATGAATGGTGCATCTTTAAAAGCTGGGGTGAGATCTACAATAAACTAGGTGGCTCGAAGCTTGATACCTTTAATACCAAAGAAGCCGCACTCAAAGAGCTAAACTCAATCGCTTCAAGAAGAACGGGCAGGGGGTATATTGGTGTATAGCCAAACATCAACAATCGTTTTTATTGCACTATTATACTTTTTCAGCAGCGATTATCTGGCCCTTCCTCTCATTTACGTCTTCAACAATTCATTAAAATTAATAATGTGAGCAAAATAATCTTGATCAAGCAAACCCTCGTGCACACCATTGACATTGATTAAAATTGGTCTACAAGAGTACCCTTTTGGTCTTTGAAGCAAACTAATTTTTTTCTCTACTTCTTTTATAATATCGGCTTTTATCTCAGATAATGAGAATTTGATTTCGCACAAGTAAAGATTATTATATTTGGTTTGAATTAAGTAGTCGATCTGACATCCCGGCTGTTTAGTGGTCTTTCTTTGAAAAAACGGGTTATCCCAAACTATTTCATTAGGTGAAATTTTTAAAAGCTCCCATATTTTCTTTCGGTTATTTAGAACAAGATTTTCAAATTGAAGCCCCATAATAGAATTCCAGCCGGGAAATCCAGAAAGAGTCTTATCATCAAAAGAACCACTTCTAATTTTATTTATATTTGGCAATATATACTTAAGGTAAAAGCGCGCATAATTATCTTTTAATCTGTAATGACTCAACTTTGAAGCTGTTTGACTTTTTAAATGCCAAGTATAATCTCTCTGTATAAAGCCTGCTTGAGTGAGTTCTTCCAAATAGTCCGATGTTGCATTATTAAGCTCATAACCTACTGCTTGGCAAAGTTTTTTAGGCTCCATAGAGCAACTAACTACAGCCTTAAGCGCCTTTTCATAAAAATCGCTTCGTGCTAGGAAGGCATCACAGAAAATTTTCTCAAATTCATTTGTTAAATATCCTTCGTTAATAAAGCAGGTATTTTTTATATTTTCCTCTGCTGTTAACTCTAGCCTTATTTCTTCTAAATATTTGGGAACGCCACCTGTTACAGATAGGATTTTGAATTTTTCAAAGGCAGAAATATATTTGTTACCGAAAAATTCATTACATTCACTCAAAGAAAGTTCCCCTAGCGGTATGTGTAGAGAAATTCTGCCTACAAATCCCGTGCTTCTCAATATATTTCTTTCTATCCAAGCAGAAATGGATCCACATAAAACAAGTATAAGTTTGTTATTTTGTTTCAGCTTTAAATCCCACAAGTTTTTGATCTTACCCAGGAAATCTGGATCTTTAGAGCCGATCCATGAAATCTCATCGAAGACAATTAAAATTTTCCCCCTTTTAACATACTCTGCTAAAAAACAAAATACGTCCCACCAATCTGTAAATTGCACCTTTGGTGATCCAAAATTATTACTCATTTGGGTCATGAATACATCTATTTGTGATTGCTTAGTTGTCTCTGGCGTTGGGGGGATGCCGCTAAACGTATAGGATTTAAATTTTTTGCCAAACTCTTCAATAAGGCGACTTTTGCCAATACGTCTGCGTCCATTGACAACAACTAAACTTGCAGATTTTTTATGCGTAAGTCCATCAAGAAGCTGCAACTCTCTTTTCCGCCCTACAAATTTGCCCATTCTCAAACTCCCAGTTTTATCTTTAAAAAGCTAAAATACTATTTATAGGTATAGTATAATGTAAACTTTATTATCTGTACATATCCGTTTTACTGTTTGTAGATATACAAACGATTACTCTTAGAGGAATTGGGAGAGGGTATTGTGTGTGTTGATGATGTTGGCAGAAGGAAAAACAAAGTGAAGTTATTGATCAATATGAGGCAGGTTTTTCTAGTAATACACCTTATTAGAACTATTGTATAGTATTAGGCATACTCCCCGACATCCTGGCTGTAGCACAGGTAATATCTGGCATACAAGCCGCTTAATTATATCTGCGCCCTGCATTATTAGTTCTGTTAGCCAATCTATGCCCCATCTGAAGTAAGAATATTCACGGCATTTATATTTAACTTTCTTTCGAATCGCCTTCACTTTTTGATGCCTGTACAACCCCATTTTTACGCATATTAAATATGCAACCGCACATAGCAAAAATAAAATCTCAATCCTTTTAAGATCGACCATTTTCATACTTTCTATGTTTAAGCCACCAGTTTTAAGCATCTTGAAAAATCTTTCTATTGACCACCTTTGTCTATATTCTTTCAACGGGTTATTTACCTTTCTAGAAACTAAAATTAGATATTCACCATCAAGCTTTTTCACACTTAAATCACCGCGCAATTCAACCCCATTAAAGTTTTCAATTAATATATTTTTGAACATCTTACCTTTCTTGGTGCCGCTAGCTAAATATGGTTGCACAAAATCTAAGTTTTCCTTTACTCGGATCGCATACGGTAGATCATTTGCATGCAGCCAATTTGCAAATTCAATGCTAAAAAATTCCCGATCCCCAAGGATACTTTTTATGTTTTCCTTTCCATATTTTTCTATTACCGCTTTTGCCATTTCAATTCTATCTTGAGTTTTGCTGTTGCCACCTTTGTTAGCTAGCATCTTTAAATTTAATAAACTACCGACTTCGCCTCTGAATGCAAAAGCTACAAATGCATTGATGCTCTTTGTACCATATTTCCAATTGGTTCGGTCAAATGCTAGGGTAAACTTTTCTTTGCCAAAAATGTTCTTTATTGCTGCAAGCAGATAACTTGGCTCGATATGACCTTTATGGTAAAATCTTTCTATTCTTCTTTGTTTAGATTTAATTGAAGCATTGCTGCTAACATAGTAAGCTAGCGCTGCCCCGCTTACTTTGCGCCCTTCACATAACCCCATTATTAAATCTGTCGCAAGTTTAATTTCGGGCGTGCATATTTCAAAAAACTGCTGTATATATTCCTTCATAAGGTGTCCTTTGTGGTAAAAGTCACCTTATACCTCAATTCTCCTTTATTTTCAATTTTAACTCTTATTTCTTAATACTTCCTTAATTTAGGTGTCGGGGAGTATGAGTATTAGGGACAAAACACAGGTGTGATAACCCTAGCCCACGTGGCATAACTGTTGAAAGTGCTGTAAGCGTAGCAACCCATAATCATTCATATCTAGTAAATTAATAAATTTAACTAATAAAAAGCAATAATGCAAACAACGGCAACCCGTTGTTTGCATTATTGCTTTTTATTAAATTAAAATACTATCTCTTTTTATAGCTTTTATATTTCTTAGCACTTTCAGCAGTTATGGATCGTGTCCCCTGGCAAAGAGTAAGAAGGAAAGATTAAAGCTTCAGAAATAATGCGAAGGCGTTATAAATAAATAATCTTTACTGATTAATTGAAGATATTAATTAAATTTTTACGATTTTATAATATATTGTTGACTTTTTAAATATGGCAGAACTATTCTCACAATTGCAACCATGGGTTGCTATTAACAATTTGTGAGGATAGTGATGAAAACGAAAAACACCAAAGATTGGGACTCAGAAATACAAGAAGCCATAAAAGAGATCGCAGGATTCTTGGCAGATACACATAACGGAGCAGCGCAATACATAGTTGATATGGGGCTGGCCCAAGCAGTTCAAGAATTTGGTAGTGGTTGGATTTACCATTCACTTAGGTTTTTAAAAGACCATGTTCGCAGACAAAAAGTTGAAGCAGCAGCTATAGAAAAATATTTATATGCTGAATTAAAAAGTGGCCCTGTAGAGGATAAAGATAAGCACAGAGACCTTGTTAAATTTTTAGATAAATTGAAATCTAGAGGTAAGGGTATTGATTTAACAAAATCAGACTCAGCTGTAGCAGAATTCTTACAAGTAGAGGAATTTAGTAATATTGTCTCCACGGAAAGCACTAGGCAGCGAAATCCAGTAAAACACAAAGGTAATGTACAGGATGGCAATGCTTTTAATAGATATAATGATCTAGGATATTGGTATCAAGATTTGGACCTAATCAACATAGGAAGCGCCATCCTTAAAGATAAAGAAAATCTTGTGTTTATCGGGGCGGTAGGAAGAGGTAATAAATTAGTTGCTGGAAATAATGCCGATGCAAAGGCAGTACTGGCAAGCAAAAAGGAAGAACTTGAGGCTGGTAAGAAGTTAGTAGGAATCTACAACACCGGAAGCAACCACTGGGTAGCGTTTATTATATTTGAAGATACTATGGGTAAAGTAACTTGCGGATATAAAGATTCATTAGGCAAGAGACGAAATGATTTTGTAAACGATGTCAAGCAAGCGTTTGGAGAAGAAACATCTATAAGCTGCCTGGCAGAAGGTGCAGCAGAGCAAACTGAGTACTTAGATAACGCTATAGCCAGCAATAAGGGATTGGTGAGTTGCGGCATTTTTGCGCTCAAGAATTTAGGCATACTTGCTGATTGTAGTAATTTTGCAGAAGTTAAATTTTACCATCCAGGTAGAAATTTTGAAGAATATAAAGCTAGCATGAAGAGCGCTAGAAGAGAGTATGGATTGCTCTATGCAAAAAAGGTTTATGATGCGTTGCCGGATAACGAAAATAGGTTAACGGATCTTTTGCAAGAATTAAAAGCTAACCCCAGAGAAATGGACAATAGGTTACGGGATGAACTTGCAGCAGCAATACAGGTAGATGCGGATTTAATGAAAGAAAGCATGCCTGTAGCTTCAAGCTCACAAGCACCAGAAAAGAAAGTAAAAAAAGAGAAGGTAAAGGATTCTAAGGGTAAAGATCCATTTGAGGATGTTTTAAGCGAGCCACTTGGAGGAGCGAAGACAATAGCTTCTTTAGAGAAGAGCATAAATAAAAACGGGGAAGTTTTTGATAAATACGAATCCGAATTGCGGAAAGCATTAGAAAATGAGCTAAAGGCAGAAACTATAGACAGCGAAAAGTTAAAACCAGCTTACACAAAGCTTGCAGATTTTTATTGGGATAGAGCTAAAGGTGATGATGTGGTAAATGCATGCCTGATTCTGATAGGAATCAAGGAACAAGTGAAGACTGAGAGCATAATCCAGGATCTTGATAATAAGCTTAAATATGCGGGAAGGCAAATTGAGCTCTGGTTTAGTGATAAGGCTAAGCAAGAAATTGAAAAAGCAGCAGGCTTGTTTTCTGAAAGGTATGGTTTTCTAAATATAGACATGCAAAGTCTCAGCAATTTTATCAAGGCAATAAATCTAGCAAATACCCATGAGTTCAGCACTGCTATAAGCGTAGATAATTTATCTGAAGAAAAAGATGGTTCGGTGAAATTATCTCAATTGCAGGGTATTAGTGTTTCCAATGATAACCAACAAGGATCAAGTTGTGAGAGGTAGACTATGCGAGAAAAGATTAAAGCTGGATTGCAGATATGTAATGAAGTCCTGAACAGAGGTAAGTGTGTTAATCAAGAATATCAGTTATTCGAGCAATTAGCTCTTAGCTATTTAAGTTCCGATGATCATCATGATTATTCTAAAGCTGTTGGGATTTATGAGTATATGAAGTATTTAGACAGATCAAAAGAGCAAGAATTAGATAAGCGGGTCCTAAGGGCACAAGAGAAGTTTCTGCAGAAAATAAAAGGATGCCCTGAAAAGATTAAATCAACCAAACCGTATGCCGATAGCCTAAGGTCTTTTAGATATGAGATTTCAGAAGAGCTAACTAGGGTAAATTATATGGTAATGAAGAAAATTCTCTTAAGAATAAGAGAATTTATTATAAACAAGATAATCATTCCTATGATTGATGATTGTATAGAAGAGCTAGGCGGACTTCCCAAGGTGAATGATAGAGATGCAAGGCATTCTATATTCTGTACTGGCTCGATCGCTTTAGGTACGATGACGCCATGGTCAGATTTAGAGTTTGGCATTCTGCTTGAAGATAGGTTAAGCAAAGAAGATTATACCCGGGTAAAAGCGTATTTTATAAACCTCACTCACCTACTAAACATAAAAGTGCTGACCTTTGGCGAAACTGTATTGCATTATCAAGGTATACAAGAACTGAACGATTTTAGCACCGGAAATAGTAAAGATAATTGGTTTGTTGATAATTTTACAACAAAAGGGTTTTGCTTTGATGCAGCATTACCAGATGGCTCCAAAACGCCATTTGGTAGGAAGGATTGTAAAGGAGTAAGAGATTATGAGCTGATAGGTACGGTTGAGGAGTTAACTCGGTTTCAAAAAGAGGAAGAGGGATGGAATAAATCCGACCCAAGCTTGGTTCAGGCACTTAATCATGTCAGATTTATCCATGGTGATGAAGAACTTTTTAATAGAGGTTATTTAGAAGCTTTAAAAGAGTTCTCAGAAATTAATAGAGAAAGAGCCTTTAGGATCCTTAAGGAGGATGCTGAGAAATTAAACCCTGTAAATGAGCTGATAAATGTGGATAGGGCAGGGACGATCTTAAACGTGAAAAAAGAGATATATAGATTTCCAGATCGCATGATAGTGGCATTAGGGGATTGCTTAGAAGGGGAAGGAGAAACTACTTGGGATATTATAGATAACTTGGTTACAAAAGGTAAATTAAAGAGTACGGCAGCAGAAAACCTAAAGTATGCGCTTAATATAGCAACAGAGTTAAGACTCAGAACATATTCTAATAATAAAGGGCGCAAAGAGGATATATCTGCATTAGTTAAATACGATATTGGTATAAAAGAATTGCAAGATGCTGCATTGGTAGAAAGCGTATTTTACCTTAAGGATTTGAGTGAGCTGCATGAGTATTACTATGTAGTTTTGGCTTTAGGTTCTGTATTAGGAGATGCTGGAAGTATTACAGAATTAGAGGAAGTAATGAGCAAATGTATCAGTTTTTACTCTGATACTCCAATAATGAAAGGGCATGTTTATAAAAGATTTTTGCAATATTACAAGGCAATAGATGAGTTTAAGAAAGATGAAGGGAATAGCGTAGAAATTAATGATAAATTAGCGACTCTTTATTTTATTATAGGTAGATATGATAAGGCATTAGAAGGTTTTCAAAAAAATTTAGAAACGTTAATAGAGCTTGGCAATGATGCCACTGTAGCAAGCTGTTTGAATAATATTGGGGCAAGCTATGAAAGATTAGGAAAATATGAAGATGCAATAAAGAATAAGGAAGAAAGTCTGGAGATGCGGAGAAGAATCTATAAAGGTGATCATGCCGATATAGCAGCATCTTTGAATAATATGGGGTTAAGTTGCGAAAGCTTAGGAAGATATGACAAGGCATTAAAGTATTATGAAGAAAGCCTGGAGATGAGTAGAAGAATCTACAAAGGGGATCATGCTTCTGTAGCGGGCTATTTGCATAGTGTTGGTAATGGCTGTGTAAGATTAGGAAGGTATGGCGAAGCCTTGAAGTATTATGAAGAAAGCCTAAAGATGCGAGGAAGGATCTACAAAGGCGATCATATTGATGTAGCATCATCTTTGAATAATATAGGTGAGATTTATAGATGCTTAGGGAAATATCAAGAAGCATTGAAATGTCATGAAGAAAGCCTAAAGATGAGAAGAAGGATCTACAAGGGAGATCATGCCTTTATAGCAATCTCTTTGAATAGTATGGGATTAATCTGTGAAAACTTAGGGAGATATGAAGAAGCCTTGAAGTATCATGAAGAAAGTCTAGAGATGAGGAAAAGAATCTTTAAAGAAGATCATGCCGATATAGCATCATCTTTGAATAATATAGGTATTACTTATAGAAGCTTAGGAAGATATGAAGAAGCATTACAATATGAAGAACAAAGCCTGGAAGTACAGAGAAGGATCTATAAAGGCGATCATGCTGATATAGCAGGATCTTTGAACAATGCGGGTTTAAGTTGTGAAAGATTAGGAAAATATGACAAGGCGTTGAAGTATAAGGAAGAAAGTTTAGAAATGATGAAAAGAATCTATAAAGGTGATCATGCCGATATAGCATCATCTTTGAATAATATAGGTGAGACTTATAGAAGGTTGGGGAAATATGAAGAAGCATTGAAATTTCATGAAGAAAGTTTGGAGATGAAGAGAAGGATCTATAAAGGCGATCATGCCTCTGTAGCAGGATCTTTGAATAATATAGGTGAGGTTTATAGAAGCTTAGGAAGATATGATGAAGCATTGAAATGTCATGAAGAAAGCCTAAAGATGCGAGGAAGGATCTACAAAGGAGATCATATTGATGTAGCATCATCTTTGAATAATATAGGTGAGACTTATAGAAATTTAAGGAGATATGACGAAGCATTGAAATATCATGAAGAAAGCTTGAAGATGGGTAGAAGGATATATAAAACAGATCATGCCTTTGTAGCATTATCTTTAAATAATGTGGGCAATATTTGTGAAAGCTTAGGAAAATATGACAATGCGTTGAAATATCATGAGGAAAGTCTGGAGATGGGTAAAAGGGTTTACAAAGGAGACCATGTTAATTTAGCGGCATCTTTGAATGATACAGGTAAGACTTACAGAAGCTTAGGAAGATATGGCGAAGCCTTGAAATATCATGAGGAAAGCTTGGAGATTGGTAGAAGAATCTACAAAGGAGATCATGCTAATTTAGCAGCGTTTTTGAATAATATGGGTGAGACTTATAGAAGCTTAAGAAGATATGATGAAGCATTGAAATATCATGAGGAAAGCCTGGAGATGGGTAGAAGGGTCTACAAAGGAGACCATGCTAATTTAGCACTTTCTTTGAATAATATAGGTGGAACTTATAAAAGCTTAAAAAAATACGAAGAGGCATTGGAGTCTTATGAAGAAAGTTTAGGAATGAGGAGAAGGATCTATAAGGGAGATCATATTGATATAGCATCATCTTTGCAGAATTTAGCCTGCATATATCATGTAAAAGCTTTGCTGGAAAAAGATAAAAAGGAAGACCAGAACTTCGAAGAATATCTAAACAAGGCAAAGATAACGTTTGAGGAAGCTATCAATTCACCAAATTCTAGTGCTGAGGTTTGTGCGGCATATGCAATGTATTCATTGAAATACCATGAGCCAGGAAAATTAGAAGAATATCAAAAGATAGTCCGGCTACTGGAGCAAGCCATAAATAAGCAAGACGAGAGCGGTTTGGGTTATGGACAAAGTGATAAAGCAACCACACTATGGGCACTAAAAGAATTTCTAGATCGAAATGAAGAAGTAAGTATCAAGGCATCTGTGCTAGCCAATTATCTTTTGTGCAAAGTTCACCATATGTATGGAAAAGTTGAAGAAGCTCAAGAGAGTTTAGACGACTTAAAAACTTTAGCTGCGATAAGTATGTCGCAGGGAGATGGATGTGATTGCGCAATTAACCAATACCTTTTGGATGATGCAGAAATGACAACGGAAATTAATCCTGATTTAAATAGACTTGTTAACACGATACCCGCAAACACGCCACCTGATACGGGTACAACAAGCACCAGCATAGGTAATGTGATGCAAGTAGATACATCGATTTCAATGTCAGCTACAAATGTAACCACTCCAAATCGAACACAGGATCAAAGTTCATCTCTAGGGAGGTAAAACATGCTGGAAGTACGGAAAGTGACCAAAGCTGGATTGCAGATATGTAATGAAGTCCTGAATAAGGGTAAGTGTGTTGACCAGGAATATCAGCTGTTCGAACAACTAGCTCTTAGCTATTTAAACCCTGATGATCACCATGATTATCCCAAAGCCGTTGGGATTTATGAGTATATGAAGTATTTAGACAGATCAAAAGAGGAAGAACTAGATAAGCGCGTCCTAAGGGCCGAAGAGAAGTTTTTACAGAAGATAAATGGATGTCCGGGAAAGATTAAATCAACCAAGCCGTATGCCGAGATCCTTAGATTCTTTAGAGATGAGATTTCAGAAGAGCTCACGAGAGTAGACCACAAAGCAATGGAGAAAACCCATTTAAGAACCAGGGGATTCATTATAGGGGAAATAATCATTCCCCTGATTGATGATTGTATAGGGGAGTTAGGTGGGCTGCCTAAGGTAAATGATAGGGATGCAAAATACTCAATATTCTGCACCGGCTCAATTGCTTTAGGAACAATGACGCCATGGTCGGATTTAGAGTTTGGCATCCTGCTTGAAGATGGGTTAACTCAAGAAGATTATACCCGAGTAAAAGCGTATTTTATAAACCTCACCCATTTGCTAAACATAAAAGTACTGACCTTTGGTGAAAATGTATTGCATTACCAAGGCATACAAGAACTGAACGATTTTAGCACTGGAAATATCGAAGATAATTGGTTTGTAGACACCCTAACAACAAAAGGATTTTGCTTTGATGCAGCATTACCAGATGGCTCCAAAACGCCATTTGGGAGAAAGGGTTGTAAAGGAGTAAGAGATTATGAGCTGATAGGTACAGTTGAGGAGTTAACTCGGTTTCAAAAAGAGGAGGAAGGATGGCATGAATCTGACCCAAGCTTGGTTCAGGCACTTAATCACGTTGGATTTATTTATGGTGATGAAGAACTTTTTAATAGAAGTTATTTAGAAGCTTTAAAAGAGTTCTCAGAAATCAATAGAGAAAGAGCCTTTAGGATCCTTAGGGAGGATGCTGAGAAATTAAACCCTGTAAATGAGCTGATAGATGTGGATAGGGCAGGGACGATCTTAAACGTGAAAAAAGAGATATACAGGTTCCCAGACCGTATGATAGTGGCTTTGGGAGATTGTTTAAGAGGAGAAGGAAATACAACTTGGGATATCATTGATAGTCTGGTAACCCAAGGCAAACTAAAGAATACAGCAGCAGATAACCTGAAGCATGCACTTAACATAGCAACAGAGTTACGACTCAAAACATATTCTAATAATAAAGGGCGCAAAGAGGATATATCTGCGTTAGCTAAATATGATAGTGGAGTGGAGGAATTGCAAGAAGTAGAGGAAGCATTCCATTTAAAAGATCTAGAAATTTTATACGGGTATTATTATGTGACTTTTAAATTAGTTAGTATTGTGACACGTGCCGCTAATTCCCTAGAATTAGAACAAGCTATAGGCGTTGAAGCGAGCTTATATGGCAATCATCCACTTGTGATGGGAATTATATGTAGTAGATTTTTAAGATATGAGCAGGCCATTAAAGAATTTGAAAAAATTTTAGAAGTAGAGGGATATGGTCTTAAAGCCAAGTTAATCCAATTATATTGTAACGTGGAAAGATTTAATAATGCTCTAGTTTTAGGCAGAGAATTATTGGAGGAAGCTATAAATAGCAAGGATCAACGTAAGATAGCTTTTTCTTATAATCTGCTTGGAGATATTCTTTCAAAGCTAGGGCAATATGATGAATCATCAAAATGTTTGAAAAATAGCCTGAAGATTGAACAAACAGTCCATGATGAAGATAGTATTGAAATAGCAATTTCCTTAAACAATTATGGAGCCCATCTTGCAACTATGGGGAAATATGAAGATGCTCTGACTTATTACCGACAGGCTTTAAAGGTGGCAAAGAAGCTTTACCCAGGTAGAGATAAGCTTTGTATCGCAAACTACTTCAGTAATATTGGGCAGGCTCTTGAAAATCTAGGGTTACATGAAGAAGCTTTACGAAAACAGCTTAAATCTTTGGGGATACAAAGAAGGATTTATAAAGGTATTCACCCAAATATTGTATATTCTTTAAGCAGCATAGGCACTACCTTCGCAAGTTGGGGTAAATATGAGCAGGCCTTAAAATATTATCAAGAAAGCTTAAAAATGGCGAACAACTTTCATGGGGATGGAGAAAGTAATTTGTTAATTGCCGGCTGTTTGAATAATATAGGTGAGATTTATAGAATCTTAGGAAGATATGACGAAGCGAAAAAAAAACATTTAGAAGCCTTGGAAATGATTGAGAGGGTTTGTATAATAAGCTCTGGTAAGAGAGATAGTAGCTCTACAGCAAATTATTTGAATGGTCTTGGAGCAACTTTCGCAAATTTAGGAGAATGGCAGGAAGCATTACCAAACCATCAACGGGCATTAGAAATATATAGTAAAATTTATGGAAAAAATCATCCCTGTATTGCATTAACTTTAAGCACCATTGGTGATGTTTTTGTGGGACTGGGGCAATATAAAAAATCTAAAGAGATTTATAAGAGGGCTTTAAAAATAAGCAAAGAGGTTTATAAAAAAAATCACGAACATACTTGTTTGATTTTAAACAACCTTGCTAATACTTTGGCAAAATCTGGAAAAGACAAAAAAGCATTAAAAATACATCAAGAAGTTTTGGTGATGAACAAAGATATTCACAACAAAGAGCACATTTCTATTGCGACTTCCTTAAACAATATTGGTAGTATTTTTGGAAATTTAGAGAGATACGAAGAAGCATTGGAAAAATATAAAGATTCTCTAGAGATGAAAAAAAGAGTTTACAAGGACGACCATCCTTCTATTACAATAACCTTAAGCAATATTGGTAAGATTTTTGAAAATTTAGAGAGATACGAAGAAGCATTAGATACTTATAATGAGGCTTTAGTGATGAATAGAAGGTTATATGGTGAGAACCATCCGTCTATTTTAACCTCCTTGGATGATATTCAAACTGTTTTCTTAAGCTTAAGAAAATACGAGGAAGTTCTGGCATCCTATCAGGAAAGCTTAAAAATTGCGAAGGATAAAGGTGACCATAACATAATAATAAAATACTTAAATAACATCGGTAATATACTTGTGCATCTACAGAGATATACAGATGCGACAATATACTATAGGGATGGCCTAGAGAACATAGATGTTGATCAGAAGGAAAGCTACGAGAACGCCGAATTATTACATAATTTGGCTAGTGCTTATGAGATGTGTGGTAGATACGAAGACGCCTTGCCACCCGCACAACAAGCAGCGCAAATGTTTAAGAGGATTACGCCATATAGAGATCTTCATGTCAAGCGGTCTTTGGGATTATTTTTGTCTTGTTTGCTAGAGTTAGTGCAAAGAAACAAGCTCAGTATCTCTCCAATTAATAAGGATGAGCTTTTAAGGTATAATAATCCCACAAATTACTACTACATGTTATGCGGGGTGGCCTTTGAGTTATTGAATTTTGGACACACTGAGTGGGCGATATTATGCCAAGAATTGGCTGTCCAATATGCTCCTGAACCATCAATTACTAATCACAACTTGGCCTGTATGTACCATGTAAAAGCATTAGTTGAGATGAATGCGGGTAAGGAAGGTAATTTTGGAGAATATCGGGACAAAGCAAGCATAACATTTAAAGAGTCTATAAGTTATCCAAATTCTACTGCTGCAGTCCATGTAGAATATGCCATGTTTTTATTGAAATACCATGAGCAAGGAAATTTGGAGGAATATCAAAAAATAGTTTTGCTATTGGAGCAAGCTATGAGTAAGCAAGATAGGAGCGGTTTGGGTTATGGGCAGGTTGATAAAATGACCACTATGTGGGCGCTTAGAGAATCTCTGGATATGCACGAAGAAATAAGTATTAAGTCGTCTGTGCTGGCCAATTATTTTTTATGCAAAGTTCATAAAATGTATGGAAAAGTTGAAGATGCTCAAAAAAGCTTAGAAGCTCTGATAGCAATAAGCATGCCACTAGAGGGTACAGATGTCTATGCAATTGCCAAATATTTGCTAGAGGATGTAGAGAAGATAACAGAGATTAATCCTGATCTAAATAGACTGGTGAACATGATGCCTACAAGCACGCCACCTGATCTGGGTATAACAAGCACCGGCATTGGTAATGTTTTACAAGTAGATACATCAATTTCAATGGCAGCTACAAATATAAGCACTCCAAATCAAACACAGGATCAAAGTTCATCTTTACGGAGGTAAAAGATGCTAGAAGTACGAGAAAAGATTAAAGCCGGGTTGCAAATGTGTCATAAACCCCTGAACAAAGGCAAGTGTGTTAATCAAGAATATCAGTTATTCGAGCAATTAGCCCTTAGCTATTTAAGTTCCGATGATCATCATGATTATCCTAAAGCTGTTGGGATTTATGAGTATATGAAGTATTTAGATAGATCAAAAGAGGAAGAATTAGGTAAGCGAGTCCGAAGAGCTGAAGAAAAGTTTCTACAGCAAATAAATGGATACCCTGAGAAGATTAAACCAACCAAGCAGTATATTGATAGTTTAGACTCTTTTAGAGAAGAGATTTCAGAAGGATTAAAGAAAGTAGATCATACGGCAATGAAGGAACTTCACCTAAGGATACGAGAATTTATCATAAACAAGATAATCATTCCTCTAATTGATGATTGTATAGAAGAACTCGGCAGCTTACCCGAGGTGAATGATAGAGGTGTAAAGTACTCAATATTTTGTACTGGCTCGAGCGCTTTGGGTACGATGACGCCATGGTCGGATTTAGAGTTTGGCATTCTCCTTGAAGATGGGTTAACTCAAGAAGATTATGCTCGCGTAAAAGCGTATTTTATAAATCTTACTCACTTGCTAAACATGAAAGTGCTGACTTTTGGTGAAAATGTATTGCATTACCAAAGCATAAAAGAGCTGAATGATTTTAGCACTGGAAATATCCAAGATAATTGGTTTGCAGATACTCTTACAACAAAAGGATTTTGCTTTGATGCAGCACTACCAGATGGTTCAAAAACACCATTTGGAAGGAAAGTTTGCAAAGGGGAAAGAGATTATGAGCTAATAGGGACAGTTGAGGAGCTATGCAAGTTTCAAGAAGAGGAGGAGGGATGGTATGAATCTGATCCAAGTTTGGTTCAGGCGCTTAATCATGTTAGATTTATTCATGGTGATGAAGAGCTTTTTAATAGCGGTTATTTAGAAGCTTTAAAGGAATTTGCAGAAATCAATAAGGAAAGAGCATTTAAAATTCTGAAAGAAGACACAGCAAAGCTTAATCCTAATAAGGAGCTTTTAGATCAAAATAGGGAAGGGACAATCTTAAATGTGAAAAAAGAGATATACAGATTCCCAGATCGTATAATAGTGGCATTAGGAGATTGCTTAGGAGGCGAAGGAGAAGCTACTTGGGATGTTATAGATGACTTGGTTACAAAAGGTAAATTAAAGAGTACGGCAGCAGAAAACCTAACGTATGCGCTTAATATAGCAACTGAATTAAGGCTCTATAGCAACTGAATTAAGGCTCAAAACATATTCCAATAATAAAGGGCGCAAAGAGGATATATCTGCGTTAGCTAGATATGAAACATCGATAAAAGAACTGCAGAGTGAAGAGTTGGCAGAGAGCGTGTTTTATCTAAAAGATTTAGAGCTCTTATACAAATACTATTATGTAGTTTTATCCTTGAGCGACGCATTAGGAAGGGCTAAGAAAAATACAGAATTAGAAGAAATAATAGGTGAATGTAGCAATTTTTATGCCGATACTCCAGTAATGAAGGGGTATGTTTATAAAAGGTTTTTACAATATTATAAAGCGATAGAAGAATTTGAGCAAGTACAAGAAAAATGGACATGTGTCACTATATTATCTAGTCTATACGAAATTGTGGGAAGATATGAAGAGGCATTAAGTGGGGTTATTGAAGGCTTGAAGGTATATAAAGGAGACCATGCTGTTGTCGCAGCTTCCTTAAATAGGATAGGGACTATTTATCAAATATTAGGGCAGTATCAAGAAGCGTTAGAGTATCAGCAAGAAAGTTTAGCGATGCAGAGAAAAATATACGAAGGCAATCATGCTGCCGTTGCAACTTCCTTGAATAATATAGGAAATACTTATCAAAGATTAGGACAATATCAACAAGCGTTACAACATCACCAAGAAAGCTTAGCGATGAGAAAAGCGATCTACAAAGGGGATCATGCTGATGTCGAGTCTTCCTTGAATAATATTGGAAATGCTTATCAAAGCTTAGGGCAATATGAAAAAGCGTTACAACATCACCAAGAAAGCTTAGCGATAAAAAAAAGGATCTTTAAGAGGGGCGATCATGTTGATGTTGCAAATTCTTTTAATAATATAGGGAACACTTATCAAAGCTTAGGGCAATATGAAAAAGCGCTGCAATATCAACAAGAAAGTTTAGAGATGAGAAAAAGGATCTATAAAGGCGATCATGCTGACATCGCGGGGTCTTTGAATAATATAGGGGCTATTTATGAAAGCCTAGAGCAATATCAAGAAGCATTACAACATCACCAAGAAAGCTTAGCGATGAAAAAAATGATCTACAAAGGTGATCATGTTGATGTTGCAAATTCTTTTGATCATATAGGGAGCACTTATAAAAGCTTAGGGCAATATAATGAAGCATTGCAGCATCACCAAGAAAGCTTGGATATGACGAGAAGGATATTTAAAAGCGATCATGCTGACATCGCGGGGTCTTTGAATAATATAGGGGTTATTTATGAAAGCTTAGGGCAGTATCAACAAGCATTACAGTATCACCAAGAAAGCTTAGCGATGAGAAAAAGGATCCACAAGGGTGATCATGTTGATGTTGTAACTTCCTTGAATAATATAGGAAATGCTTATCAAGAGTTAGGGCAATATCAACAAGCATTGCAATATCACCAAGAAAGTTTAGCAATAAGAAAAAGAATCTTCAAAGGCGATAATGCTGATATAGCATCTTCCTTGTATAATATAGGAAATACTTATCAAAGCTTAGGGCAATATCAAGAAGCGTTACAGTGTTACCAAGAAAGTTTAGCAATGAGAAAAAGAATCTTCAAAGGCGATAATGCTGATATAGCATCTTCCTTGAATAATATAGGAAATACTTATCAAAGCTTGGGGCAATATCAACAAGCATTGCAATATCACCAAGAAAGTTTAGCAATGAGAAAAAGGATTTACAAAGGTGATCATGTTGATGTCGCGGCTTCCTTGAATAATATAGGAAATGCTTATCAAGAGTTAGGGCAACATCAACAAGCATTGCAATATCAACAAGAAAGTTTAGCGATGAGAAAAGAGATCTACAAAGGGGATCATGCTGATGTCGCGGCTTCCTTGAATAATATAGGGGTTATTTATGAAAGCCTAGGGCAATATCAAGAAGCGTTACAGTGTCACCAAGAAAACTTAGCGATGAGAAAAAGGATCCACAAGGGTGATCATGTTGATGTTGCAACTTCCTTGAATAATATAGGAAATACTTATCAAAGCCTAGGGCAATATCAACAAGCATTGCAATATCACCAAGAAAGTTTAGCGATGATGAGAAGTATATTCAAAGGCGATCATGCATCTGCCGCAAATTCCTTGAATAATATGGGGCTTATCTATCAAAGCTTAGGGCAATATCAACAAGCATTGCAATATCACCAAGAAAGTTTAGCGATGGAAAAAATGATCTTCAAAGGCGATAATGCTGATGTCGCAACTTCCTTGAATAATATAGGAAATACTTATCAAAGCTTAGGGCAATATCAACAAGCATTACAGCATCACCAAGAAAGCTTAGCGATGAGAAAAAGGATTTACAAAGTTGATCATGTTGATGTCGCGGCTTCCTTGAATAATATAGGAAATGCTTATCAAGAGTTAGGGCAATATCAACAAGCATTGCAATATCACCAAGAAAGTTTAGCGGTGAAAAAAAAGAGCTATCAAGGCGATCATGGTGATATAGCAACTTCCTTGAATAATATAGGAAATACTTACCAAAGATTAAGGCAATATCAAGAAGCATTACAACATTACCAAGAAAGCTTAGCGATGATGAGAAGGATATTTAAAAGCGATCATGCTGGCATCGCGGGGTCTTTAAATAATATAGGGGTTATTTATGAAAGCTTAGGGCAATATCAACAAGCATTGCAATATCACCAAGAAAGTTTAGCGATGAGAAAAAGGATTTACAAAGGTGATCATGTTGATATTGCAGTCTCCTTGCGCAATATAGGGAGCACTTATGGAAAACTTGAACAATATGAGAAAGCTTTGCCATACGCAGAAGAGGCAGCTGCGATGTTTAAAAAGCTTTTACCACCTGACCATCAATATGTCATAATATCTCATAATTTATTTATGAAATGTGAAGCAATGGTAATGCTCCAAAAGGGGTCTTCTTTATCTAACGACAATGCACCACTAGCTAGGGTGCCAATTGGTGAGCAACAGGTAACAATGTTATTGTGTTTCCTAACTGGCAAGGCGTTTAAGGCTTATCTGCGAAATGATGATAGTTATATTGTTGATGCAGTGTTTAAAATAGAATGCGTTAGTGCTCCTAGCAATTATTTGCGAAGTTTGTCTACAAAATATAACATTGAATTTTCATGGGAAGAAGCAGACGCTGGGGGATATCATATTGTACTTAAAGGGGTTAATCTAGAAGAAATTGGGAAACTTGTTACACAAAGATATAAAGAGCAGCAAATGTTAAGGTAAGAATTTTGCAAATAAAAGTAACACAGATGTTATGAGGTAGCACAATCAAGTAATTCCAATAAGGATACAGAAGTAAAGTTTACTCTTCTTAAGAGAGGTGGAAATGCTAGAAGTAAGAGAAGAAATCAAAGCTGGATTGCAGATATGTAATGAAGTCCTGAACAAAGGCAAGTATGTTAATCAAGAATATCAGTTATTCGAACAATTGGCCTTTAGTTATTTGAGTTCCGATGATCATCATGATTATCCCAAAGCCATTGGGATTTATGAGTATATGAAGTATTTAGATAGATCAAAAGAGGAAGAATTAGATAAGCGAGTCCGAAGAGCTGAAGAAAAGTTTCTACAGAAAATAAATGGATGCCCGGAAAAAATTAAATCCACCAATCAGTATATCGATAGCTTAAAATCTTTTAGAGATGAGATTTCAGAAGAGCTCACGAAAGTTGATCATACCTCAATGAAAGAAATTCACTTAAGGATACGAGAATTGATTATAAACAAGATAATCATTCCTCTAATCGATGATTGTATAGAAGAGCTAGGTGATCTGCCCAGGGTGAAAGATAGAGAGGCAAAGTACTCAATATTTTGTACTGGCTCGATTGCTTTGGGTACGATGACACCATGGTCGGATTTAGAGTTTGGCATTCTCCTTGAAGATGGGTTAACTCAAGAAGATTATACTCGAGTAAAAGCGTATTTTATAAATCTCACCCACTTGCTAAACATGAAAGTGCTGACTTTTGGTGAAAATGTATTGCATTACCAAAGCATAAAAGAGTTGAATGATTTTAGCACTGGAAAAGGTAAAGATAATTGGTTTGCAGATACTCTTACAACAAAAGGGTTTTGCTTTGATGCAGCACTGCCAGATGGTTCAAAAACACCATTTGGCAGGAAAGATTGCAAAGGGGAAAGAGATTATGAGCTGATAGGGACAGTTGAGGAGCTGTGCAAGTTTCAAGAAGAGGAGGAGGGATGGCATGAATCTGATCCAAGCTTGGTTCAGGCACTTACCCATATAAAATTCATTTATGGCAATAAAATTGATAATAAGAAATATGACAAAAAATTATTTAATAAATATTTAGATGAATTACGGGCTTATGAATCTTTGAATAAAAAAAGATCCTTTAAAATCCTTAAAGAGGACGCTGAGAAACTAGATCCAGAACATCAGTTGGACATCGATAGAGAAGGTACGATTTTCAATGTAAAAAAAGAGATATATAGATTTCCAGATCGCATGTTAGTGGCATTAGGGGATTGCTTAGGAGGTAATGGGCAGACAACTTGGGATATTATAGATGATTTAGTTGAAAAAGGTAAGCTGAAGGCCACGGCAGCGAAAAACTTGAAATATGCGCTTAATATAGCAACTGAATTAAGGCTCAGAACATATTCCAATAATAAAGGACGCAAAGAGAATATATCCACGTTAGCTCAGTATGATTCTGCAATTAAGGAATTACAGGATATTAACGAAGTATTCTATTTGAGCGACTTGGATTCATTGTGCAAGTATTACTATGTTGTACTTGGACTCGCTGAGATTGTTAAAAATAATAAGTTCATAGAAAGACTTAAAGACGCACTTAACCAAATTTCTAAAATTTATCAAGATACTCCAAAAATTATAGGAGATGTGTATGTAAGACTTCTAAGATTAGAAGATGCAATCAAAGAGTATGAAAAAGTTAGTGATGATCCATTTATTGAAGGAAAATTGGTGCATTTATATTTCCGTTTAGGCAAGATTAAAGAGGCAAATAGTTTATATCAATGTTCAAAGCTTGAAATAACGAGGTTTTCAAACCACGTTATTGCAGCTAGCTTGAATAGCCTTGGGATTTTACATCTTTGGTTAGAAGCATATGAAGAAGCTTTACAAAATTTTGAGCAAGTCTTAAGCAGAGCTGAAATTGAGGGGAAGCCAAAGTACATAGCCCTGGCTTATAATAATAAAGGGGAAGCTTTGCGGTTTCTATCCCGCTATGATGATGCTTTATGTGCTCATTCAGAGAGCTTAAAGATAAGAAGGGAAATTTACAAATCTGACCACCCAGATATAATAACTTCACTGCTTAGCCTTGGAGTGCTTAGTAATAATTTATGGAAATATGATCAAGCATTGAAATATAGTGAGGAAGCTTTACAAATGTCTAAAAGGCTTTATGGCGGGATACACCAAACTACAGTAAGTGCATTAAGTTATATTGCAGATATTTACTGCGATTTAGGGCAATATAAGAAAGCACTAAAATATAATGAGGCAGCTTCAAATATAATAAAGATCTTATATCCAAGTGGTCACCCACAGAAAGCAAATTTCTTAAACAATCGCGGAACTACTATTAACAGGCTCGGAAAACATAGTAACGCTTTAGATTGCTTTAATAAAAGTTTCGCCATGAACGAAAAGTTTTTTCAAAGAAAGGGAATGGCTAGCTGCTACCATAATATGGGTATTACTTATAAGGATATGTGGTTAGCAAATAAAGGTGATACGAGCTTACTTAGCAAAGCATTAAGCTATTGTATTGACGGTTATAAAATGAAAAAAAAGCTATTTGGCGGCCAAAAACATTCAGATATTGCTAGTTCCTTAATAACTCTTGGCTATATTGCTGAATGTTTGGGTGACTCTAGGGGAGCAGAAAATAAGCAGAATGAGGCATTAGAAATGCTAGAGGGCATCTACGGGTCTCACCATCCGGCCCGCGCGAGTGCCTTAGTTAATATTGCTAAACTTTCAAGTACGTTAGGAAATTATGATAAATCTTTAGAATACTACAAGCAAGCTCTAGGGTTAAGAGAGGGATTGTTTCCAGATAAACAACATCCCGATATTGCACTCATTTTACAGAATATGGGCGCAGTTTATTGTGATATTAAGGATTATAACCAGGCTTTTCAATATGTCTTGAATGCGCATAATATGTTCAGAAAGTTTTTGCCGGTGGAGCATCTAAGTGTAAAAAAATCTCTAGAATTGATGCGGATAATTGGAAGGCACTTTTTCTTTTCTAAGGATTATGAAAAAGCCATAGAATTTCAGGAACAGATTTTGCATAACACGAATGATGCTGTAGACAGGTATTTTCTTTATTATACGTATAGCATAGCTCATCCTATGTTCACAAGGCTTATAACAGACCTGCTTGTGGCGAATGTTGGAAATCAGCCTAATTTATACTCATCGGTAATGGCAGATAATGCATTTTTAGGTGCTGCCGCTTCGGCACCCTCAATAAATTCAAATAATTATAATATAGCAACCGAGTTTAGAGGGGCTGACCATGAAAAAGGTGGAAGACATAGATAGAGCAAATTTCGCTATGCATAGTGAATGTAGCTCACACAAAATAAAAGTAAGGTTGCAGGAATTTATCAAACAAGAAATTTATTCATACGGCCGATACCTAGAGGAGATACGTGATAAAAGCTATGAGTGTATTGATAGTGAGGAAGAATTTAGGCGAGAACACGATATAGCTAGTGATGAGGATGGATGGCGCGTTGAAGTTATGAAAGGCTATTATGGCTCAGAACAAAGCTCAGATGAGGTAGAAAGCTCGGATGAGATAGAAGCATATGACTTTTATCCTATTTCAGACGCAGAAAGCTATGAAGAATTAAGCTTTGAAGACTGGCAAAGACAAAAAATTGAAGAAGAGTTTGGCAGTAATTTTGCCTTCGATAGATTGGACAGTTTGTTAAGGGCCTTAAAAGGTCAAGGATATACATGGCTTGTGCACATCACTGAAGCAGCATTACAAGCGGCAGAAATAGTAGAAAATAATATTCCAGATTTAGAAGTAAAAGAAGGCCTAGAGTTACATAATGAAAACCTTAAGATTGCTCATAGAAATAAGAATTATTCTGAACAAATAAAGTGCTATATAAAAATGGGGGAGATTTACCTAGAACAGCATGATTACCTTAAGGCAATAGCATTTTATAATTTCGCCTGGGGAGCGTATAACAAAGAAGTTGGCGCCTTGCAAGTAGATGGTCTTCCAATTAAAATACAACTTTTAAATAAAGTTAGAACTAAAATAATTGATAAGATAGAAGATGGACAAACCATTTTTCTTAAATCTATAGATATTGGATCCAATCCTTTTCCTTATTCTAAAGTTGGGCAAATACATAAAAGCTTCCTTGCTGAAATGCGACAGGAAATAAAAGAACTATTGAAATTGCCTGATAAAGATGTTCAGAAGACATATGGCATTATAGCTGATACCACAATAGAATTTCTTCAGATATTGATTAAAGAATCGATTTTCACCTTAGGTAAACCACCATGTAATTATGCAATTATAGCTTTAGGATCATTAGCTAGGAAAGAAGCTACACCCTATTCAGATTTTGAGTGGGCTATACTCATAGGATCAGAAGAAGATAAAAGTTACTTTCAAAATTTAGCAATATTAGTTCATATAAAAATACTTAATCTAGGAGAGACAACCCCAAGAATCATGGATATGCAAATCTTAGATTGGATGAAAGAAGAAGAAAGCACTACATCTAAAGGGTTTGCTTTTGATGGGCAGATGCAAGGAGGGTGCAAAACACCATTGGGTAATGCCCATATTAAAGGAATATTGGAAGGTGATATATTTAGATTAATTCAAACTCCATCTGTGATGGCGGATTACCATAATCAGGAATGGTACGAAAAAGATAATCATTTATCGACAGTTCTAGGCACGGTAAAATTGATATATGGTAATAGCGAGTTAGTAGATGAATATAAAAATTGTGTTGCTATCATACTTAACGAAGAGATAGAAGGTAAGTCTCCGAAATCAGCTTTATATAAACAGAGAGCTATCAGTTTGTTACAAGAAAGTAGTGCGAAATTTGAACCGAAAATGGGTAGGCACACTGCAGAGATGCATTATTTTGACGCTAAATATGATTTATACCGCTTACCAAATATGATTATAGACCAGCTAGCTGGGTACTACAGTTTGCAGGCAAATAATTTATGGGATCGGATAGACGGTTTGCAAAATCACATTAAGATTAATGCGCAAGATGCCCAAAAACTGAAGGATGCTGTATCAAAGATATTGTTGATAAGGCTTGAAGCATATTTAAGCAAAGGTTACAGAGATGACCATGTAATACGCTTAAATAAGGAAAATCCTCAAAGTAATATAATTGCCAAATATCTTGGAATTAATGAGGAAGAATTATTTGAAATTTATTATAACTTATTCGCGCTGCATAATTCAGTAGCTAATTTTATAGAGTCTTGGTTGAAAGACAGTGAGCAAGCATCTTTTTTCTATCATTATAATTCCGGTAATACAACTAAAGGGCATATTTATGAAAAGTTATTAGATTACAATTCAGCATTAGATTGTTTGCAAGAAGAACTCTCAAAGTTATCGGAGCAAGAAGCTGCAGATAGATCAAGGCTTTTAATGAATTCTGCCATAATATGCCATAAGTTAGGAGATCTGGATAAAGCTTTAGAGTATTGTGAAAAAGCAAAAGCCGTTATACAAGAGTTGGGCAACAAAGGAGAAATAGACAGATATATTGCAATTAGGTGTTTTATGCAAATGGCATCTATGCATGTAGTAATTTTAGAGGAGATGGGTAATTATGAAGAGGCTGAGAAACTTTATGCAATTTTGTTAGATGATGAAGTTTCATCTATGGTTAGCAAGGGTTTATTGATTCAAAGTTATAATAATTATGGGGCCTTTCAAACACTACTAGGAGAATATAGTAAGGCCAGAGAATTTTTCCTAAAGGCTTTGGAGATCTGCAAAGATTTTTACGGAAAAGAGCATACCTATTACACTGAAACATTGGCTAATTTAGCAGTTGTTTCTGGTTATTTAGAAAATCATGAAGAATCAAAAAAAGAGCATTTAAAGCTGTTACTGACTTTAAGCAAGAAATATGGAGAATTTCATCCGCTAGTTATAGGTGCTTATCATAATGTGGGGAAAAGCTATGCAGACATAGGAGAATGCCAAAAAGCACTACACTATCACCAGAAAGCCTTGTTAGTAAGTATAACAAAATATGGGTATAAAAATCCAAGCACTGCTATTTGTCTACAATACATAGGTAATGTTTACTTATTACAAGGAGCACATAAGCCAGCCCTTCATTATTTTAAAGCGGCGGCAGAAATACAATCTTATACTCCTGATATAGATAAAGAGCACGTGTTTGTAAATACTATTATTAACATGGGCAATGCTTACCATGGCTTAGGTAAAACAAAGAAAGCTATACAGTTACATTTAAAAGCATTAAAAATTCTGCCCAAGAAGCTTTCAACACCTAAATTAGCAGACTTAAATTATAATTTAGGTAACGAGTTTTCGAATCTAGGAGACCAACTCAAACTTCAGCTTAAAATACTTGGGGAATATGATGCTTCTAGCCGGTATCAAACTGCGATCTGGTATTATATGGCTGCCATAAAGTTATTTGACAAATTTTTTGGGGACGATAATGGAAAGTCTCAGGAGGCTATATCATATATAGAACGAGTTATCATAGACAGGCTTTTTATATGCATGCCGATCTTCGGAGCTATAGGGGAAAATGTTGATGATGGCTCTGAAAATATTATGCAGTATATCAATTTTTATTTTGGAGAAGTATCATCAAACTTTAGTGTTATGAAGCATTTTCTATTAGCTCATCAAGCTACTATTTCATACGACCATGAAGCAGCAAAAATGCATTTTAAGAAATCAATTGAGTCAGCCTGTAAATATTATCTAGGACAAAGGTACAAATGCCTTTCAGCTAGTGCAGATGCTTATTTGGAAGAAATCATCCAAGGTTATCAACCCACTTTAGAATCTGAGGAAGCTTTAAAAAGCGCATTGATAGGGTTGGATAAATTTTGTAAATCCTGATTAATGTACACCTAATCTTATCTATATTCTGTTTTTCTAAATAAAAAAGAAATAATCTTGATTAATCTTTAGAATTGTTATAACTACTAAATAAATACAACTAAAGGTTTAATGTCTTTTGGTAACTTAATTTGGAGGTAGTATGCGTAATTCAGGTGCAATTAGTAGGGTTGAACGGAGTATATTTAATTTTTTGAGAGCTAATTTTTCCGAGTATACTGGATGGATTACGACAGAAAATCCTCTAATAAGGTTTCAAGTTGAGCAAATGAAAATGCTAACCATGATTATCCAAGTGGTTAGAAATAGTATGATTGAAAAAGCATCCACCTATGGTGTTCAGAACCCATTTCTACTTCCATATTATAGAGGGGTAAATACGTTGGAAGCCGCTTTATACACCCCGGTCCAACGGCAGTTGCATAACAGGGTAAATAGGACATCAACTAAACCCCTGGGTAATTATGTACAGAAACGGTATTATAGTGAAGGCCCCGATAAGCCATCTAATGCTGGCGGCATGATTCGCGAGTATATGTGTAGTGCATTTCAATATATGGCTAAACTAGATATCTTCAATAAACAAAAGTTCGCTAGCGCTATAGGGGGAGCATTTATAGGATCTGTCACTGGTTATTTTGGCGTAGAGACATTCTACCCGCGTTCTTGGAGAGAGGAAAAGGAGCGCGCCCTCAGAAGGAGTATAGGTACGCACACTTGGGAAGTGCAAGTAAAACACATAACTTTACCAAATTTAGAGCACAGTGATTTGATCAAAAGGTCAGAGAAAATCAAAAAGCTTGAAAAAGTATTTGCTGCCATGCAAACGCAATATGGTATTGATGAGCTAATCATAATGGGGGCAGCTGGCGTGGGCAAATCCGAGCTTGCCGAGCAATATGCAAGAGAATACCAAGCGAAAATGGCTATGATGCTGCCTGGGGAAAAAAGGACTGTAAAGATTTTTAGATCTGATAATAGCAGTAATATAGATATGTTAGCAGATCAATACAGAGATTTTGCAAAAGAGCTCGGGATAGCAATTCAGGAGTATGGAGATAAACAACTTCCAAAACTTATACAGGAAGTACATAAAAAACTAGAGGATAGGCCAGGTTGGTTATTGGTATTTGATGACTTTGATGATTATAACAAGATAAAAGATTTTATACCTCAAAACGGCGTTCAGAAGGGACAAGTTATAATAACATGTAGGGAGCCAAAGGTTACACAGGAGAAGAAATATACAATTGGGATTATAGATGCTGGTAGCCAAGAATATAGGCTATCACGAAAAGAAATTAACGAGATATTTAGCAAGATTTTAGGGGATAAGCATGAGCATTATAATAAAGACCAAGGTGCTAGAGAGAGATTGGGTGCCACTCTAAAATACTTGCCTAATGCTATAAAAAAGGCAGCTAGTTATATTAAGGCATCCCAGCATTTTGAAAAGGACCCAAATGTTAAACAAGGAATAACAACAATTGAGGAGTACTCTAGTATTATAAATGAAAAAATTAAGCAAAATGCTAAGGTAAGGGCTAATAATACAGATATTAGGGATAATGATATAAAGGAAGAGGATGTCAATAAAGCGGTCAATGAATTGTCTTTAGAGCTTTTAAAAGAATCTGATAAGTTAGCTTGGGAAGTTATTAATTTTTCAAGCTGTTTACAGCCAGACTGCATCCAGTTAGAATTGCTAAGAAAGAAGTTTGTTCAAGAAGAGAAAATAAATCCAGCCATTTTTGATGAAGCAATATCTAGCATACTTAAACTATCGCTGATGGAAGAAAAAGCTGACGGTGCTTTAAAGCTGCATCGTTCGGTTATAACTATGCTGCAAAAAGAACAAAATAACATAATTGAATTTTTCAGGAAAAATTTTAAAAGAGATAATACAACCCCAAATGCCAGGAATTCAAACTCCTTATTCATGACACATCTTTTAGAAATACAATCCCGTTTATCTACGGGGTTTTCTGAAAAAAATCTACATGAGATGGATACAGCTAATATGGTAGATTATTGTTACTTCAACGTAATAGCATCATCATATTATATGATGACGGGACAATCTGTAAAAGCCAGGGAGCTGCTTGAACATAATAAAATTCTTTTTGAAAAGAGGAGTAATAATAAAGATCAAGCTGAATATGAGCACTTGCTTAAAGATGATATAGCATTGCTTACTGTGTATAGCCAAACATTATACCATCTTGGCAGGACTTATTTTGATATTGGAAAGAAGGCAACGGAAACACCAGATCATTACTATAAATGCTTGTTGAGAGCTAAAGAAATAAGACAATTCATTGATGAGAAAGCCAAGAATAATGGCATATTGAAAAAGCGAGATAGTGCTTATAACGATTTTAACATGGATAGCATATTGGTGGAAAGAAATGGAACCCTTGAGTTTATCCGTAAACACTATGAAATGTTCAAGGATAAAAAATTGGAAGATGTTGCTGAAAGATATGCAGAACTCGCAAAAACCTTGATAGAACAAAAAGATGGCACAAAAAAAGTAGACGAAAAAAATCAGAATAGCTGCAAAAGTGAAAGATTTAGAACAAGAATTAAGATAGCGCAAAATAGCAGTAACCTTAAATATAGGGTTGAGCAATGCATTGAAGCTGCAGCAGAAATGTATAATGACAGCGAAGGCGCAATCATTAAAGGACGGCTGTATCTCCCTGAACGTAAAGAAGATACAGTTGATTACAAGAAAATTTTGGCAAAGTTACAGGAGAAGAGCGATACAAGAAAAGCTAAATACATTAATGATCTTGCCAAGCTTATGTGTGTTATGAATGAATATGATGCTGCTAAAGAGTGTTATACAGCCGCTATTGAAGCAGAGATAGTTCCGAGCTTAGAGCTTGCTGAATCATACTTAAGTTTAGCTGAAATTCATAACAAAGAAAGGAATCATTCACTAGCTGTTTCTGCTTTGGAAAGGTGCGTTAAAGTTCAGAGAGAGATTGGCATGAGCAAGTCTCATGAGCAACATAATGCAGCTATGTTAATTAAAGAACTAATAGATCACCCGGAAGCTGAAGTAGCTACTCAGCAGTATGTTCTAGATTATTATGATTATAATAAGAAAGGTAGTTATCTTGAGAGATAAGGCAAGCAAGATATAAGCTTTCATAAGAAATCAGATAGATCCTGAAAAGATAAGCTAACGGAAGGCCATAGAAATCCCCCCAAAGGGTTTAAAGAGGTAAATATGCTAGAAGTACGGGAAGAGATTAAAGCTGGATTGCAGATATGTAATGAAGTCCTGAACAAAGGCAAGTGTGTTAATCAAGAATATCAGTTATTCGAACAATTGGCCCTTAGCTATTTGTGTTCCGATGATCATCATGATTATCCTAAAGCTGTTGGGATTTATGAGTATATGAAGTATTTAGATAGATCAAAAGAGGAAGAATTAAACAAGCGGGTCCGAAGAGCTGAAGAGAAGTTTCTGCAGAAAATAAATGGATGCCCGGAAAAGATTAAAGCAACCAGGCAGTATATTGATAGCTTGGGATCTTTTAGGGATGAGATTTCAGAAGAGCTAAAGATAACAGATCACACAGCAATGAAAGAGATGCATCTAAGGGCTCGCGAATTTATCATAGGCTATATAATTACTCCTTTAATTGATGATTGTATAGAAGAGCTGGGTGAGCTGCCGCAAGTAGATGAAAGAGATGTAAAATACTCAATATTTTGTACTGGCTCGATCGCTTTGGGTACGATGACGCCATGGTCGGATTTAGAGTTTGGCATCCTGCTTGAAGATGGATTAAGCGAAGATTATACCAGAGTAAAAGCGTATTTTATAAACCTTACCCACTTGCTAAATATAAAAGTATTAACCTTTGGTGAAAATGTATTGCATTACCAAAGCATAAAAGAGTTGAATGATTTTAGCACTGGAAAAGGTAAAGATAATTGGTTTGCAGATGTCCTAACAACAAAAGGGTTTTGCTTTGATGCAGCACTACCAGATGGATCCAAAACACCATTTGGAAGGAAGCATTACAAGAACGCAAAGAATGGTAAGGATTTAAAGAGTTATGAGCTAATAGGAATAGTTAAAGAGATATGTAAGTTTCAAGAAGAGAAAGAGGGGTGGCATGAATCTGATCCAAGTTTGGTTCAGGCTCTTAATCATGTTAGATTTATTCATGGAAAAGAGGAGCTTTTTCAAGATGGTTATTTAAAAGCTCTAAAGGAATTTGCAGAAATCAATAAGGAAAGAGCATTTAGAATCCTGAAAGAAGACACAGAAAAGCTTAATCCTAATAAGGAGCTTTTAGATCAAGATAGGGAAGGAACAATTCTAAATGTGAAAAAAGAGATATACAGATTCCCAGACCGTATGATAGTGGCCTTGGGGGATTGCTTAGGAGGAGAAGGAGAAACTACTTGGGATATTATAGATAACTTGGTTACAAAAGGTAAACTAAAGCGTGAGGCAGCAGGAAACCTGAAGTACGCGCTTAATATAGCAACTGAGTTAAGGCTCAGAACATATTCCAATAATAAAGGGCGCAAAGAGGATATATCAGCGCTGGCTAGATATGATAGCAGCATAAAAGAATTGCAAGATGCTGCATTGGTAGAAAACGTATTCTATCTGCAAGATTTAGAGAGGCTATACAGGTATTACTATGTAGTGATGAGCTTAAGTAGCGTATTAGAAAAAGCAAAGGAAAATATAGATCTTGAAGAAATAATAGGTAGTTGCGCTAATTTTTATTCTGATGCTCCTATAGTTAGAGGTTTTGTTTATAAGAGATTTTTGCAATATTACGCAGCTATTGGGGAATTTGAGAAGAATGGAGGAAGAAATAGTAATATAGAGATAGCAGCTCTGTACCTAAATGTAGGGAGATATAAAGATGCATTAGACAGATTTGCTAAAATCTTGAAAGAACCAGATATGAATGATCATTCCAATGTTGCAGCTTCCTTGGATAATATAGGGATTACTTATGAAAGATTAGGGGAATATCAAGAAGCGTTACAGCATCACCAAAAAAGTTTAAAGATGAGAAAAAGGATTCATAAAGATGATTCTCATGATTTTACAGACTCCTTGAATAACATAGGAAATGCTTACGCAAAGTTAAAGAAATACGAAAAAGCGTTAAAGTGCCATAAAAAAAGTTTAAAGATGGGAATAAGGATCCATAAAAGTGATCATCCTGCTATTGCAACTTCCTTGAATAATAAAGGAAATATTCATGAAAGATTAGAGCAATATGAAAAAGCGTTAAGGTGCCATAAAAAAAGTTTAAAGATGAAAATAAGGATCTATAAAGGTGACCATCCTGCTATCGCGAACTCCTTAAATAACATAGGGCTCACTTATGCACGTTCAGTGAATCAAGAAGCGCTCAAATACCAAAAAAATTTAGAGATGCAGTGGAGGCTCTATAAGGGCGATCATGTATCTATCGCAGCTTTATTGGATAATACAGGAAATGACTATCAAGGCCTAAAGCAATATGATGAAGCATTGAAATATCTTCAAGAAAGCTTAGAGATGAGACGAAGGATCTACAAAGACTATCATCCTGATATTGCCAATTCCTTGAACAATATAGGGATTATTTATGAAGGATTAAGGCAACATCAAAAAGCATTATGGTATCATCAAAAAAGTTTAGAAATAAAGCGAAAGATCTACAAAGGCTATCATCCTGATATTGTGGATTCCTTGTATAATATAGGAAACACTTACCAAAGCTTAGGGCAACATCAAAAAGCACAGGCAAAATATAAAGAAAGCTCAGAGATGAGGAAAAGGCTTGAAAATAAAGTTTTTAGTACTACCTCAAAAATTGCTATAAGTGATAAGCAAAAAGATGAATGGAAAAAGGGAGCCTCTCAGCGACAAAACCCACTAATTAGTAAGGGATTAGAAGCCTTTGGAACGAACGAGGTGCAAGAACGAAAGCATTATGTTACTACATCAAGAGAACATGGTAGAAGTAGAAAAAATAGGACTCGCGCTACTATTCAGTCAAAAAATAATATCAATACCGGAAGTATTGATGAAGTTATGAAATATATCGAAGAAGAGCCAAAAAGAGCGCCTGCTCCTAAGAGAAAGAAGAAACAAATATCAAGTAACAATAGTACAAAAGATGCTTCTATTGATTTAAATAGACTGAATAATGCGATGTCTTCAAATCTTCTGGATACAGGCACAACAAGCGCCAGCATTAGCAATGTGATGCAATTTGATACCGCGATTTCAATGTCATCTATAAATCTAAGCGCTACAAATCAAACACAGGATCAAAGTTCATCTTTACGGAGGTAAAAAATGCTAGAAGTACGGGAAGAAATCAAAGCCGGATTGCAAATATGTAACGAAATCCTGAACAAAGGTAAGTATGTTAATCAGGAATATCAGCTATTCGAGCAACTGGCGCTTAGTTATTTGAGTTCTGAAGATCATTATGATTACCCCAAAGCAGTCGGGATTTATGAGTATATGAAAAACTTAGATCCTTTAAAGGAGCAGGAATTACAGAGAAGAATACAAAGAGCAGAGGAGAAGTTTCTGCAGAAAGTAAATGGAAATCCTGATAAGATTAAAACAACCAAGCCATATATTGATAGCCTAAGATCTTTTAGAGAGGAAATTTCAGAAGAGCTAAAGGTAGCAGATCATACAGCAATGAAAGGAATTCATCTAAGGACTCGAGAATTTATCATAGGCTATATAATTACTCCTTTAATTGATGATTGTATAGAAGAGCTAGGTGGATTACCTCAGATAGATGATATTGATGCAAAATATTCGATATTTTGTACTGGCTCAATCGCTCTTGGAACAATGACCCCATGGTCGGATTTAGAATTTGGGATTTTAATTGAAGATGGATTAAGCAAAGAAGATTACACCCGAGTAAAAGCGTACTTCATAAATTTTACTCATCTATTAAATATAAAGGTGCTGAGTTTTGGTGAGAACGTTTTACATTATCAAGGGATAAAAGAGCTAAATGATTTTAGTACTGGAAGGAGGGAAGATGATTGGTTTGTAGATACTATAACAACAAAGGGTTTTTGCTTTGATGCAGCTTTGCCAGATGGATCAAAAACCCCATTTGGCAGAAAGGGCTGCCACGGTGAAAAAGATTATGAACTTATAGGTACAGTTGAGGAATTGTGCAAGTTTCAAAAACAGGAAGAAGGAGGGCATGAAACAGATGGGAGCTTAGTACAAGCCCTTAACCATGTAAAGTTTATTCATGGAGATGAAGAGCTTTTTCAGAATGAGTATCTAAAAAGGCTGGAAGAGTTTTCAGAAATTAATAGAGAAAGAGCATTTAAAATTCTTAAAGAAGACGTTGAAAAGTTAAGTCCTGAGAATGAATTAATGGATATAAATAGAGAAGGAACAATCCTAAATGTAAAGAAGGAAATATATCGATTTCCAGATCGCATGATAGTGGCATTGGGAGATTGCTTAGGAGGGAAGGGAGAAACAACTTGGGACGTTATCGATGATTTGGTACAACAAAACAAATTAAAAAACAGTGCAGCGGAAGATTTAAGGTATGCGCTTAACGTAGCAACGGAACTAAGGTTAAGGACGTATTCCAATAACAGAGGACGTAAAGAAGATATATCTGCATTAGCTAGATATGATAGCATGATACAAGAATTGCAAAGCAACAAGTTAGTAAAAAGCGTGTTTTATTTGCAGGATTTAGACCTTCTATATAAGTATTATTATGTAGTGTTGGCCCTGAGTTATGCAATAGAAAAGGTGAAGGAGAGTGCAGAGTTAGAAAAAACAATAGGAGGGTGTGTCCATTTTTGCTCTGATGCTCCAATAACTAAAGGTTTTATTTATAAAAGATTTTTGCAATATTACATGGCTATTGAAGAATTTGAGAAGATTGGAGAAAAAGGCTTAGACGCTAATAATATGTTATCAAGTCTATACCTAAAAGTAGGAAGATACGGAGATGCATTGACCGGATTTTTAGGGAACTTATATGCAGTTAGGGAAATATATACAGGCGATCACGCTTACATTGCAGCTGCTTTGAACAATGTAGGCAATACTTGTGAAAGCTTAGGGCAATACCAGGAAGCATTGCAATATAAGCAAGAAAGCTTGGAGATGACAAGAAGAATCTACAGAAGTGATCATACTGATATTGCAGTTTACTTGAATAGTATAGGAGCTACTTATACAAGATTGGGGAAATATCAAGAAGCGTTACAGCATCACCAAAAAAGTTTAGAGGTACAGAGAAAGACCTACAAAGACGATTATGCTGGTGTTGCAGCTTCCTTGAATAATATAGGAATTACTTGCGAAAGATTGGGGAAATACCTGCAAGCATTGCGATATCACCAAGAAAGTTTAGCGATGAGAAAAAGGATCTACGTAGGTGATCATGCTAGTGTTGCAGATTCTTTGGGTAATGTGGGAAATACTTATTACAGCTTAGGGAAATATCAAGAAGCATTGCAATATCACCAAGAAAATTTAGCGATGAAAAAAAGGATCTACATAGGTGATCATGCTGATATCGCAGCTTCCTTGGGTAATATAGGCAATACTTATGATAGCTTAGGGAAATACCTGCAAGCATTGCAGTATAAGCGAGAAAGTTTAGAGATGCAGAGAAGGATCTACATAGGTGATCATGCTGATGTTGCAGCTTCCTTGAGTAACATAGGCGGTACTTATACAAGATTGGGGAAATATCAAGAAGCGTTACAGCATCACCAAAAAAGTTTAAAGATGAGAAAAAGGATTTTTAAAAGTGATCATGCTGATGTTGCATCTGCTTTGAATAATATAGGAGCTACTTATGACAGCTTAGGGAAATATCAGGAAGCATTGCAGTATAAGCAAGAAAGCTTGGAGATGACAAGAAGGATCTACAAAGGTGATCATGCTAATATCGCAACTTTCTTGAGTAATACAGGCAATACTTATGCAAGATTGAGGCAATACCCGCAAGCATTACAGCATTACCAGGAAAGTTTAGCGATAAGAAAAAGGATCTACAAAGGCGATCATGCTGATGTCGCAGTTTCCTTGGGTAATATAGGAACGATTTATCATAGTCTAGGGCAATACCAAGAAGCTTTACAGCATCACCAAGAAAGTTTGGCGATGAGAAAAAGGATCTACATAGGTGATCATGCTGATATCGCAACTTCCTTGAGTAATATAGGCGATGCTTATGCAAGATTGGGGCAATACTCGCAAGCATTGCAATATCACCAAGAAAGCTTGGAAATGCGTAGAAGGATTTACAAAGGTGATCATGTTGATATTGCGATATCATTATATAATCTAGCATTTCTCAATTATACTCGCAAAATGTACCAAGAGGTTCTACCACACGCAAAAGAAGCGGCCGAGATGTTTCAAAAATTTCTGCCGTCAAATCATCAGTATGTAATTAAGTCGCACGCCTTGCTAAAAGCATGCTGTCAAATTATAACTCAAGTAGCAATGATACTATTTATTTCTGGAGAAATTACCCAAGCTATAGAACATCAACAGATATTAGCACATAATTCTAAGACATTTAGCAACCTACATAACTTGGCTTGTATGTATCATGTAAAAGCATTGGTGGGAGAAAATGAGGGGGCAAAAGAAGATTCCATACAATATTTAAATAAGGCTAAGACAACATTTGAAGAAGGCATAACTTTGCCAGATACAAGCGCTGAGGTTCATGTAGAATATGCAATGTTCTTGCTAAAACATCATGACTGTCAAAACCAAGAAGAATATCAAAAAGTAGTTGAGTTGCTTGAGCATTCTGCAAATAAAAAAAATGATAGCGGTTTAGGTTACGGACAGCTTGAGAAAGTAACTACTGTTTGGGCACTTAGAGAATTTCTAGATAGTAATGAAGAAGTGAGGATCAAGCCATCGGTGCTTGCTAGTTATCTTTTATGCAAAGTTCATCAAATGCATGGCGAGTTAGGGAAGGCCCAAGAAAGTTTAGCAGCTCTTGAGGCAATCACTATGTTTATGGAAAATACTGAATGTTATGCATTTGCCAGATATTTGTTGGCTGACGCAAGTGTTATTAAGGTGATAGAAGCGGCACCGGAACCGGAACAAAATAGGTTAGCCAACATAATATCTTTGAATGTGCAAGAAACGGCTATTACAAGTACAAGCATTGCTAACTCAGTGTTGCCAGATACATCGACTTCTATATCTGGTGCCATAAACTATGTTAGCACGATTAAGGGTAATACTCTTTCTTTAAGGAGGTAACTTATGCTTGAGATTAGAGGGCAGATTCAAAAAGGAAGTGCGAAATTCTACCAAGTACAACTAGGTAGTGTCGACATTTAAGAATTTTGTGATATAATATTCTGGAAGCAAGAAGGAGGCTAGAATGTTATATGATTTAAGGGACGATCAGTGGGAG
>JAQSWL010000020.1 GCA_029266655.1 Candidatus Midichloriaceae bacterium
AGTCAATAGGCAAATCAGAAAAATCATTAAAAACAAAGGCGTTCTTCCAGATGATACTTCGATTAAGAAAATAATCTTTTTGGCTTTGACAAACGCTGCTAAAAAGTGGACAATGCCAATTAAAGAGTGGCCATTAGCTCTGAATCAATTTCACATACTTTGCGAAATTGATCACGACTAAATGACATTATTTACACAATCTATCTGACAGCCTCCATATTTTACATATTCATCAATTTTTTACCAAGTGAATTTGCCAAAAGATGCGCTTTAATGCTCTATTTATTTTGAGATTTGGTATTATCTGCAATCAGCATATGGTTTTAAATCGTGGTCAATTGCGATTCTATCATCGAATACAAAACACTGGCCGTTCCAATAATCGCGCTTACGGTCTGATTCCATGAAATACTTAATGATGCCACCATCAAGATGGTAAACTTTTTTAAATCCTTTCTTAAGCAAATATGCCGTGGATTTCTCGCATCTTACGCCACCAGTGCAGAACATGGCTACAGGCTTTTCACGGTCGTGATCACGAAGATTTATATCAAGCCAATCTGCAAGTTCGGTAAAATTTCTAATCTGTGGGTCTATCGCATTTTTAAAAGTACCAAAAATCACTTCATAATCATTTCTGGTATCTATCATCGGCACGCCATCATCTATAAGCTTTTCCCAATCTTTAGGGCTTAAGCGTTCGCCAGCTAGCTTGCCATCTACTGAAGTATCAAACTTAATGATTTCCGGCTTAATCTTAATTTTTAATTTTTCAAATGGAGCAACATCGCAAAATGACTCTTTATATTCTAGCCCCTTAAAAGCAGGAAGTGTATCCATGAAGCTATAAAAAGCATCAATTGATTCTCTAGGGCCGGTAAAAGTGGAGTTAATCCCTTCTTCCGCAAGTAATGCTGTGCCTAAAATGTTATTTTCTTTGCAAAATTTATACATCGCCAGTTTAATCTCTTGGATATTTGGCAAGTTTATAAATTTATAAAAAGTTGTTACTACAAATTTTTGCATTGTGATACTAATTATTAGTGGTTTTATAACGTTCTACAGATGCTAAAATAATTTCTTTAGCGGTGCTGCTATCTTTCCACCCAACTAGCTTAACCCATTTACCTTTTTCTAATTTTTTATAGTTCTCAAAAAAGTGAGTTATTTTTTCTAATAGGATCTGAGGAACATCTGATATATCATTCACTGCAGCAAAGAAGGGATCTATCTTATCTGTAGGGACAGCCAGAATTTTTTCATCACTGCCTTTTTCATCTTCTGTAACCAACACCCCAATAGGCTTAACAGAAATAACTGAACCAAGCGCTAATGGAAAATTAGTGTGTACAAGCACATCTACTGGGTCTCCATCACCAGAAAGAGTGTGTGGAATGAAACCATAATTGCATGGATAAGACATGGTAGTTTGCATAACTCGGTCTACCATAAGCATCCCCGAGTCTTTGCAGAACTCATATTTTATTGGTCCAGCATTTGCTGAAATTTCTATAACAACATTGCAATTGTTTGGGAGATCTTTACCTGAAGAAATTTTATTAATATCCATATTATACCAACACTATACCAACATATTTGTACGCTGGTTTATATCACAAACACAGAAACTAATCAACCCGGTATACTCCGTTAATTTGAAAAATTGGAGCGTCGCAGCTAATTTCTCCGCGTCCGCACCTATTCGTATAGGCTTACGGTGCTCAAATTGCTCCTCCACCCACTTTTCCAAATTTCCTGTCGTCTATGCCTTTTTGCCAACTCTTAATTTACGAGAGGTATTAACGACCTTTAACAAATTGTGCTGTTATATTAGCCACCCTTCTGCCAAATCCTTTTGCAGTTTCCAAATCGCCAGAAGGTGGATTAAAATCTGCTGTATCATTATTAGATTGGGTCATTAGGCCAGAGTAGCTACCCATACGGTTTAATTCATCTCTCTTAGATTCGTCTTGGCCAGTTTTTAGCAGGCTCATTTGATCGCACCCAACCCATATCATCCCATGTTGCATAGCATTGATGTAAATTTGTGTTAAAGAGTTTAGTTTATCTCCGCTTAAGCCTCCACCGTTAGTAAACCCAGCAGCAATCTTATTTACCCATTTTCTATGCATCCATCTGCCAGAGGCCACTTCCATAAATTCTTTAAGTTTAGCTGCAATGCTTCCCATATACGTTGGAGAACCAAATATTATAGCATCTGAATTATCTAGTTTAGCCCATGCCTCTTCATTAAGTTCTGTAACATTTATAAGACTAACATCTGCACCAGTGCTTTTAGCACCTTCAAATACTGCGTCTGCTACCTTTGCTGTGTGGCCATAACCACTGAAATAAATTATAGAAACTTTAGCTGACATACTAACCTATTATGTTATTTATTATTAGAACAAATTCACCATATCAAACTGTATGTTGCTTAGCAACTAGCCATTTAAATTTCCATTTAATGGTTTTGCATTATTTTCCATATACTTAATTATCATATCAGCAATGTCTAGGCCACTTGCCGCTTCAATGCCTTTAAGCCCTGGTGATGAGTTCACCTCAAGTACTAATGGGCCACGTTTAGAGCGCACAATATCAACCCCTGCAACATTTAGTCCAATTATTTTTGCTGCTTGCACAGCCATCTTACGCTCTTTAGGGGTTATCTTAATTGGTTCAGCAGTAGCCCCCAAATGTATGTTTGCCCTAAAATCGCCAGTCTGTGCTTTCCTCGCCATTGCCGCAACTACTTTGTCTCCAATTACAAAGCAACGAATATCCATCCCTTTAGCTTCTTCAATAAATTCTTGCACTAAGAAGAAAGCTTCTAAATCTCTAAAAGCCTCAATTAATGTCTCTGCCATTTTTTCATTATCAGCAAGCAAAACACCTTTGCCTTGAGTTCCTTCGAGCAGTTTAATAACAAGTGGGGCGCCACCAACCATCTTGATTAAGTCTTTAGTATTGGAAGGAGAGTGCGCAAATCCGGTTATCGGCATGCCGATACCTTTTCTCGCAAGTAATTGGTGAGCCCTTAATTTATCTCTAGCCCTAGTAATGGCTATGGATGGGTTCAAAGGGTATGTGCGCATAGATTCAAACTGGCGTAATATTGCAGTTGCATAAAATGTTATAGATGCGCCAATCCTAGGAATAATGGCATCAAAATTTTCTAGCACTTCACCTTGTTTATAATGCATGCTAGATTTGTCCTGATTAATGCTCATATAGCATTTTAAGCTATCAATAACTCTAACCTTATGCCCGCGTTTAACTGCTGCTTCGTATAGCCTGCGTGTTGAGTAAAGTGATATATTACGAGATAATATTGCTATTTTCATAAGGCTCTTATTTATATATTTCCTTGATTTGCTTACTAGACATTTTGCCATGAAGAAACTTGTGTGCCGAGTTCACCAATACCTTGCCACTTAAAGCTTCTCTGCCTATCAGCATTCTCATACCCATCGAATCCCTATTTGTCAAATTTAATTCTATCTCCCATTCAAATATCCCTATTTTTAACGTTACCATAATTACTGGGCGCTTTTCTGCCTCACCACTAGAGCTTTTTACCACACGTTTATCATGCAATTTTGATAAGCAAGAGCGCGCAACCTTTTTGCTTCTTTGCAAAGGATGTAAATTATACCTAACATAGGGAACGCCTTTGATGGAAACATACTTGATGTCATACGCATGTAAAGAAGACGTAGCTGCTCCTGTATCGATTTTTGCCTTTATAAGGGGTAAATCCAATTCTGGTAAGGCAACCCATTCTTTCCAACCCACTATTAAAAAAGGTGAATCCATTTAACTTTCTAAAAACTTGTGGCTTTAACTGCGCTGCCGTAAACATGAACTTCGCAATAACCATTGCTAAGGCGTAGGCTTTCGAAACGCACATTGATAACAGAGTTAGCACCACGCTTTATAGCCTCATTTTTCATTTGATCAAGCGCAGAGTTGCGGGCTTCTTCAAAAGTCGCATCAAGTTCTTTTACCTCTCCCCCAAAAAAATTTTTGAAAGAGTGTATGAAATTTTTGATTCCATTGCCTTTTGTTACCGAAGATCCAGAAACAAGACCCATGTGCTCTTCAACTTCCATATTTGGTAGATTTTCTAAAGTGCTAATATTAAATTTTTCTTCCATAAAAACTCATCAAAATGTTAATTATTTATTGGCTCAGTAGGGGGAGCCTTCTTTAAAAGGTCTTCAATACGGCCTTGTAGCGTTTTATAATCAGATTTTTCTTTGTTAGTTTGGAACTGAATTTCGTGTTCAACAATTTTATAGCTACCAAACCTAGAGATTAGAAACTGCGCCAAGATGGCTTGGTTTTCTAATATTTTGCGATCACGATCAATATAAAAACTTACTAGCTGTAATACTGCGCTTTTCTCTTTTTTCCATAAAGATGTTAGGATCTTTTTTTGCTCCGCATCCTCTTGAAATCTTATTAACTCCATTATTTTAAAGTCATGATTTTTTATTATGTCCTTGAAGTCTTCACTATACCTAATAATAGAGAAAGAAGCTTTGTCTAACAATTGTTTCTTCTTAGTAAGCTCTGTAAGAGTAAGCATATTACTAATTTGCAATATATTATTAAATGGAGCTAAAAAATTTTGATATTCCTGATACTTCGCTCCCATCTCTATTCTGTACTTACCGAATAAATCCATAAACTGATCATTAACGCTTAGCTCTCCAGGGGTAATTTTATTAGGAGCGCTTGAGTTTTCTATTGTGTATTTAAGAGGAATTTCTCGCCCAGTTGCCATCTGCTGTTCGGTAATATAATTTTTAGCTGCATCACTTCTTTCTGCGCTAAAAGGATGAGTGCTGAATAGTTTTATATATGCATTAGTAATATTATAAAAATCCTCCTCAAACACCTCTGAGCCACTAGCACTTGCGAATTCATGATTTAGTAAGTCTAGCCCAAATTTGTCTGCTTCAATCTCTTGTTTGGTACTATATTTAATGTCAAAGTCAGATTTCCAAACCAGCATTTTCCCAAATAAGCTATTTTCGCCAAACAAATCAGTAATGATTTTTAGGTTAATTATTTTGTTCTTAAGCGCTTTTATATGGTCCTTATTGTTGTAATGCTTTGCAATATGTGCGAGTGCAAATACAGCCTGATTCCTGTATTTTAAACGCTCAACAAACCCTTTGGTAAATATTATATGCCCTGCTGGATATAATGAAGCATTAACACTTTCATCCATAGATATGTGAACTTTAAAGCTATATTCCGAGCCAATTAGCTCCTTTGGCAACTCGTCTATTATTGACTGCAACTCAGCTTCCGCTTCTAAGATATCTTCTCTATCTGGGCGCTCTCCTGTAGCGCTTTTATCCATATAGCTCCAAAGTACTTTTTCGTCATAGAGGGAAAAGTATTCTACTAAATGCGAACTTAAATACATAGAAAATGCCTTAAGTAGCGCAAGCACTATGATAAAAGCCATGAATCCATGTGATAGCATGCGTAGCATAGGTGACTTAGCTACAGGCTTAGTTTCGCCTATTTTTTGAACATTAAGGGTGTATATAGGTAACGTGCCTTCGTATCTGTATATAGAGTTCGCGTAAACAAACACGTTTATTGCCCTACTACTTACTTTCTTAATACATTCATGGGTATTTACTATATAATGTGCACCATTAGCTTGTGACCTTAGCTTGCCGTAACATAAGATTTTTGCATAATTGGTATAGAGGTTGTAAACAGCAGAATTGTTGATCCCTAAAAAGCCAAGTATTAAAGCTGCACAATAGGAGAAGAAATCGATGCTAATAGTGTGTGAGGCATATATTAATTCGGTTTTTTCAATGGTAAAGGACTTTAACTTATGACCAGCTGCAAGTACAGGTATGCACTCAGTATTGCGTGCCAAAGTAGTAATCGCCCGTATTATTGCAAAATGTTTATATCTTGCGTAACAATAGCAACCAAAAATTAGGGTAGCAATTATATATAGAAATGCCATCAAAAACCAATAATATACTCCGTTAATTTGAAAAATTGGAGCGTCTCAGCTAATTTCTCCGCATCCGCACCTATAAAGTATAGGCTTACGGTGCTCAAATTGCTGCTCCTTCCACTTTTTCAAATTTCCTGTCGTCTAGTCTATACCTTTTTGCCAACTCTTAATTTACGAGAGGTATACCATCACTTAAGTTTAGCTGCATGTTGTTGCTATTCAAGTTTTTTTTAGTTATACCAAATCTCAAAATAAATTGAGATAGTAAAGCCAGATTTTGGCAAAGTGCGAAGGGAAAAAGCAGTTGAATATTTTACATATTAATCAATTTTTTACCAAGTGAATTTGCCAAAAGGTGCGCTTTAATGCTCTATTTATTTTGAGATTTGGTATTATCACAAAGTTTCTTCGTTCCAGCAACTTTCAATTTATTTTGTGAAAATAAGGATATTGTAATATAATGTTGCATAAATAATAGATAATTGAGCAGCGTCGAATGAGAGATGCGGGAACCATTGCCAATTTAATTGAGAACAGCAGCTGGGAAAATCTCTTGGATAACTTAAGTGAAGAAGAGGTTAATAGTTATAACGCTCATCCGCCCCACAATTTCTTTTATGATGTATTAATTCAGTTTCCTCCGCGTCACGTGGTGAGAGAACTTGTATCCAGAGACTATTTAACGTATCCGCGTCTAGATGACTCAGAAGTCATCCCTGACCAGGGCTTCCTAGAGTATCAAACGCGCCGCAATAGATTAATCGAGGAGCACAATCGGTGTAATAAATTAATCGATAATTTGGCAAGATGCGCTCAGAATCTGGATGAGAAATTTGAGATTGAAACAGAAGACTTGCTGTTCATGAAAGAATTCCATGCTAAACACGCTGCTTATGATTATGTGAGAACTCATCCTTTTGATTTTAAATTAGCAATTAGATTATTCCTTATCCATAACTATCAAGATACTGAAAAATTACAAAATTTTATTGATGTCTTCCTTCCTAAAGCTAATCTCGCAGAGGTATTATTTATATATCAGTATAACATAGGTATAGAGTACTTAAGGCCATATTTAGATTTCATTATAGAGAATTGGGGAATTGATAAAGATAAAATACGGTATTTAATCAGTGACTGCATAGATAGACTTTATGAAGCAAAAAGGTGCACTTTTAATGACTTAAAAGATCTTGATATAGAAAGAATAAATGATCTAACCTCTGTGAAAGCGCAGATTCTATATGAAAATGGCTGGACTACAGTTGCTGAATTGAAAGCATTAGATACAGAAAGGATAAAGCTTACAATCAGCTTTATGAGTGCTAGCGCATTTCTCCCGTATCCAATTGCAGTTTGTCGGTATAAACTACAATTGCTATCAACCGCTGTATTGCCAAAGAGTTTAATTGAACCAACAAGAGAATCAAATATAGTTGATGCAATTGCTGCTTTTCCAATTTGTTGTTTTTTTGGCGCTTTAAGTTTTAAGTTTGGTTATCTTATTGCGAATAGAATAGACTGCTACATACAGTGCTAAACCTACCAATACCCAAAGGGGGCCAGATGACCAAGCAATATAAAAGTTTGCCGAAGGAACAATAGGTATAAACTTAGTGAGCACAAGCATGCCTGCAAACCAACTGCTGTATGTAGAGATGGGATTAGCGAGGATCCGCCTTAATAATAACGCTATTGCAATTAAGAAAATAGAAATGCCAATAAGTCCATTTTCTGTAAATATCTGTAAATAATAGTTATGAGGGTGTGTTGCGCAACGGAAGCAGTATAGCGGGTTGGTTTCTGCGCTACACTTTAAATATTCTGATGAACTTTCAATAAAATTAGGGCACGCTGTATTAAACTGATTTGTCCCTATTCCCATTACTTTATTTTCCAAAAACATTGCAAAACTGGTTTTATATATAACTCCATATGCATCTTGGCTGAAATGTTTAAGTTGATGGCTGGTTGTTTCAAACAGCCTATATCTAAGTTGTGAATTACTGAATATGAAAAATGCCGTAATTAGTGATACTAATGAGAATGCTATTATAGCTTTTTTCCGAAATATAGGAATTGTAACAGAAGCAACAACTATAGAAAAGATAGTAATGGCAATAGGCATTCTTTCGCCAGAAACTATAACGGTTAGTAAGCCTAAAGCTATTCCGCTTATTATTAGCCAATATTGAGATTTTTGTTTTTTAGAAACGACATCTAATAAATGACCTACAAGAGGAACTAGAATAAAAGCGCACGCAAAGCCAACACGTTGTTTGCCAGTTGGAGTGGTAACTCTAAAAAAAGAATCATACTGCACTAATGCATTGTTGAAAAAATCATGCCCTATGATTATCTGAAAGAAAGAATTGGCGGCTAAAAATATTAATACCAGCGCTGAAGCTCTGAAGAAACCAGCTTTTACGTCTGGATATTTATTAATAAAATATGCGATTGCTAAAGCAAGTAAAGGAAAGCGTAGCATTGGTAATGCTGCTCGTAGAGAGGTCCAAATATTCTGTACAAAAAAGCTATCTATAATTAACCAGATCCATAAAGCAACAAACCCTAAAAACCATGGTTGCTTAAGATCAATAAAATCTTTTTGAATTACAATTATAAAACAATAAACAGCTACCAATAATGATAGCGCAATATCAATTGCTGCCGTGCCAAGCGCAAAAAAAGCTGGCATTAGCATTACAAGCCATTTCCCTAAAGGCAGCAAAATATTCATAAGCCTTGTTTTTTGTAATTCCATATACTAAATGGTATCGAGATCAAATAAAGTGTGGCGAATATTGGGAATGTCAGCCAAGGCTCTAGTATCATTCCAGCCATGATAGGTGCAGCAAGCACTAATGTAATTGATACATACTCTTTTGATATCTTAGCAGATTTTAAAGCAAAAGTTGGAACGCGACTCACCATTAAAAGCCCAATTATGCAAATGTAAATTGCAATAAACCAATATGAAAAAATATTATCAATAAAATCAAATGTAAGCATCATTGGTAACATTGCAAGCACCCCACCAGCTGTTATAGGAACGCCTGTAAAAAAATCTCCTTTTGGCTTTTTGGTAGACTCGGGGTTGTCTAAATTAGAGTTGAATCTAGCAAGGCGAATTGCGGAACATGCAACGAAAAACAGCACAACTGTCCACCCAGCGCCTTTGTAAGGAATTTCATTTAGAGACCATAAATACATAGTAAGGGCAGGGGCAACGCCAAAGCTAACTATATCTGATAATGAATCTAACTCTGCACCGAATTTACTGGAAGCATCTAAAAGTCTGGCAACTCTTCCATCTAAAGCATCAAGAATAGCTGAGATTAAAATCAATGCAGCTGCAATATTCCATTTTGCATCAAAAGCATAACGTATAGAAGTTATCCCAAGGCAAAGCCCTAAAAGCGTTATGAAGCTTGGGAGCAATTTTGATACAGGAATTTTAGGTAGATGTGTAGGATTCATTACCTTAACTCTCCATGCACTTTGTGCTGTTTACCAATTAGTTCTGCTATAATTGTTTCTCCGCCTATCATGTATTGTCCTACAACAACTTTAGGCTCTATGCCTTTTGGTAGGAATACATCTACTCTGCTTCCAAAACGGATTATGCCAAATCTTTCTCCAGATTTAACAGATTGGTTTTCATCCAGGTCACACACAATGCGGCGAGCAATAAGCCCGGCAATTTGAACAATTGCAATTTGCTTGCCGTTGTCGGTTTCTATAAGTACGCTTTGGCGTTCGTTAAGGTCACTTGCTTTATCAAGAGTGGCACTTATAAATTTACCTGGGTGGTAATAAAGTTTTTTAATAGTGCCAGATATAGGAATTCTATTAACATGCACATCAAATACACTTAAGAAAATACTAACTCTTGTTAACTCTTCTTCGCCCATTTCCAATTCTTTAGGTGGCTTCACTTTTGTTATGTTATCTATGCGGCCATCAGCAGGGCTAACCACTGCTTCTTGTGTTAAAGGCGCGATACGATGAGGGTCACGGAAAAAGCAAACGCACCAAATTGTTAAAATTATGCCAATCCATCCTAAGGAATTAGATACAAAAAAAAGTCCGATTGAGGCGATGAAAAATATGGCAATGAATAAAAAACCTTCTTTGTGTATGGGGGGAAGATATTGTAATAAATCTTTAAGCATTTGTAATCCAGGAAAAAGGTTGAATGTTTTTGCCATTTAATATATACGAGCATAGTGTAAATATCAAAGACAAAGTTTTAAGGAGTTGTATGAAAAATATAGCGGTGTTCTGCGGTGCTCACGAGATAGTGGACACAAAATATAAAGATGTTGCCACCCGTTGCGGCGAATTAATAGCACAGCATGGGTTAACACTGATTTATGGTGGAAGTAATGCAGGGCTTATGGCTAGAGTTTCAAATGCTACAGTAGATAATGGTGGCAAAGTTATTGGGATTTATCCAAGCATATTAAATACAAAGGAACCATTTAGTGAGAGAATAACCACGGCAATAATCGTAGATAGCATGTCGGTTAGGAAAGATGTTATGGTTACAAATGCGGATGCATTTATAATTTTACCTGGAGGTGTGGGAACGCTGGATGAGTTATTTGAAATAATAACTCTTAAGATTCTCGGCGCGCACAATAAACCAATTATCATTGTTAATACAGATGGATATTGGAACAAGCTTGGAGAACTATGTGAGAGCATGGTGAATGAAAAATTCGTCGACTCTATTGTCTTTGAAACTTATAGAATGGTTGCCACTCCGGAGGAGGCATTTAAACGCCTAGGCTTTGGATGATAGGCGTTATTATTACAGGCTGCTTTGGCCGCATGGGGCAAGAAATAGTAAAGCTTATTGGCGCGGAAGGATTTGAAGATTTTCAGATAATCGCAGGCATTTGCACGAGAGAGCAAGTGAATTTGCCAGCAGATTTTAAAACATGTCAGCGATTAAAAGATTACATAGATAAAGCAGATGTTGTAATAGATTTTAGCGTTCCAGCGTCTGCAATGGAATTTGCCAAAATCTGTGCTGCTTATAAAAAGCCATTTGTATGCGGCACTACTGGATTTACTGAAGAGCAAGAAATTGAGCTTAAAAAGCTCGCTGAGCAAACCCCACTTTTTGTTTCCTATAATATGTCAATTGGTGTTGCAAAATTTGCCCAAATTTTAAAGCATGCTAGTAATATGCTTGCTGCTGATTATGACGTTGAAATTTTAGAAAAGCATCATAATAAAAAGGCTGATGCACCATCAGGCACAGCTAAAATGCTAGCAGGGGTAGTTGCGGGAACTAAAAAGGCCAAATTGCCTGCTGCAATCTCCACAGATAGGAATCATCCTAGAAAAGAAGGCGAGATTGGGTTTGCCTCGATACGAGGTGGCGCAATATTTGGGGAACATGAAGTTATTTTTGCTGGTAGCACAGATATAATTACTCTTTCTCATCAGGCTTTAAATAGAGGGCAGTTTGCACATGGCGCTTTATCTGTAGCAAGATGGTTGATGGGTAAGAAACCTGGGAAAGCTTATGGCATGGAAGATTTTGTATATACTCCGTTAATTTGAAAAATTGCGGCGTCGCAGATAATACTAAATCTCAATTTATTTATAAAAAAGCAGTAATGCAAACAGCGGGTTGCCGCTGTTTGTTAATTTTTAGCAAGATCTTTAAAGAAGATCTTGCAGGCCGGGTGCAGCGCTACGCGCTCGCCCCCATAGCACCCGGCCTTTCTTTGTGCTCTGCTTTTTTATAATTTTAGCGCTTTTCCAAATTTCCTGTCGTCTATGGCTTTGACAAGATATAGGCATTGATGCTAAATTCATTTCAAAATTTAGTATAGGTGACACTCATGGAAAAAAGAAAATTTGGCGCAGAGATTGGCAAAGTGTTGGATCTTATGATCAATGCTTTATACACCAACAAAGATATTTTTCTTAGGGAACTTATTTCCAACGCTTCAGACGCTTGTGACAAACTCAGATATTTGAGTATAGAGAATCCATCCTTAATGCCGCCTGAGCATAACTTAAAAATTTCTGTGCGCGTTGATAAAGCAAATCAAAGCCTTATCATCACAGATTCGGGCATAGGTATGAACAGGGATGACTTAATAGAAAGCTTAGGGGTAATAGCAAGCTCAGGAACCCAAAAGTTTTTGAATGCTACTGCGCAAAATCCACAAGCTGATATGAGTCTAATTGGTCAATTTGGCGTAGGATTTTACTCTGCATTTATGGTAGCGGATGAAGTTTCTGTAATTTCACGCAAAGCTGGGGAAGAAAAAGCTTATACTTGGTTGTCTCAAGGCAAAGGTGAATTTGAAGTTGGTGAATTTGCTGGGAAAACTCCTTCTATAGGAACCAGCATTAATCTAAAAATTAAGCCACAAGAAGAAAAGTACTTAGATAAATTCAATTTGCGACACATAATTGCAACATATTCAGATCATATTGCCTTCCCAATTGAATTGATTGATGAAGATGGAAATATTGAGGTTGTTAATAAAGCATCTGCTTTATGGACCCGCCCTAAAAATGAAATTAGCGAAGAGCAATATAATGAATTTTATCACCATGTAGCGCACAGCCCAGATAGCCCATGGCTAAAAATGCATAATAAAGTTGAAGGTACTGTAGAGTATACAAGTTTATTATTTATTCCTTCTGTTAAGCCATTCGATCTTTTCCACCCAGATCGTAAAACTAGAGTTAAGCTTTATATAAAAAGAGTCTTTATCACCGATGATACAGTGTCTCTAGTGCCGCAATATTTAAGATTTTTACGTGGCGTTGTAGATTCAGAAGACTTACCTCTTAACATCAGCCGTGAAACTATTCAGCACAATCAAACTTTGGCGAAAATCCGCAAATCGATCATTAAAAAGATATTTAGCGAGCTTAAAGCCAAAGCTAAAGATGACCCAAAAGATTATGCTAAATTCTGGGGTAATTTTGGTGAAGTATTGAAAGAAGGCTTATGCGAGCATGCGTTGGAAGAGAAGGAGGCGCTGCTTGAGATATGCCGATTTAATACATCTAACTCAGATGACTTAACTTCACTTGATGAATATGTAGAGCGCATGGCTGAAGATCAAACAGCTATTTATTTCATTACAGGGGATGATTTGCAAAAGCTACGCTCGCACCCGCGTTTAGAAGGGTTCACAAAACGTGGAATAGAGGTGTTGCTCTTATCCGATTACGTAGATGATTTTTGGGTGAATGTAATAAATCAGTACAAGGATAAAGAGCTGAAAAACATCAGTACTGCAGACATCAATTTAGACGAGATTAAAAAATTAGACACTAAAGATGAGGAGCCATCTTCTGCAAACATAGACACTGAAAAGTTGATTGCATTTTTTAAGAGCACGCTTAAGGAAAACGTTAAAGATGTTAAGGTAACATCTAAATTAGTGGATAGCCCTGCTTGCCTAGCTTTGCCGGAAGGGTATATGACTATGAGAATGGAGAAGTTATTGATTGAACAAAAGCAGCTTAAATCTGCTAGCAGCAAGATATTGGAAATTAACCCTAAACACTTTTTGATGGAGAAAATAGATTCTCTGCTAAAGGCAGCAAATGATGATAAGGCTTCTGATTTGGTATGGCTGTCTTATGATCAGGCCTGTATCTTAGAAGGCGAAAAGGTTAGTGATCCTAAAGCCTTTATTGGCAGGGTCAACGCGCTGCTGCGGGAGTAAGGGGCATTATATACATTCGCCTGATAATTATTGCATATTTTTAAATTTTTTGATAAAATACTGAAAAATTAATTGGTTGAGAGTTGCAATGGATTATCATGATTTTCTAGGGGAGCAGGAATGGAAAAAAGAAGTGAATGCTCCGCGCTTAGTAAAGCGTTTAATAAAGGCCATAAGAAATAATGATATTGAAGAAGTAAAATCTCTAATAGCGGAAGGCGCTGATGTTAATGCTGCCGATAAAATGGGTAGTATGGCTTTGGTAGAAGCTGTATCTAGACGCAATATAGAAATGGTAAAATTTTTAGTTGAAAAAGGTGCTAATGTTAATTCTACTAATATTAACACGCATCAGAAGATGCCTGCGCTGGTAGAAGCTGCAAGTTTAGGCAACAAAAAAATAGTAGAGTTTCTAGTTGAAAAAGGCGCTGATGTTAATGCTGCTGACAAAAAGCACAACACTGCGCTAATGTGGGTTACAAGAAACGATACCTTAGAAAGTGTGAAGCTCTTAGTTGAAAAAGGTGCTAATGTTAATGCTGCTAACAATAAAGGCGATACTCCCCTAATATTGGCTGCTGGAAGGATGATAAATGATCCTGCACAAACACTGGAAATTCTAAAATTCCTAATTGAAAAAAGCGCTAATGTTAATGCTGAGAATAAATATGGACATACTGCATTGATGTGGATGGCATCAGAAGAAAATGTAGATGCTGTAGCACTTTTGGTTGAAAAAGGGGCTGATGTTAAACAATATGGTGGCGCTGCGCTGATATCGGTTGCTGCAAGAAAAGGAAATTTAAAAACAATAAAAATAGCAGAGTTTTTAATTGAAAAAGGCGCTGATATTAATGCTGTTAACAAAGATGGCAATACTGCCCTGATAGAAGCTGCATGGTGGTATAATGAAGAACTAGTAAACCTTTTACTTAAAAAAGGCGCTGATGTTAATGCTGTTAACAAAGATGGCAATACTGCCCTGATATATGCTATAGAAAATTATAATTGGGAAATTGCGGAACTTTTGCTTACAAAAGATGTTGATATTAATGTTGTTAACAAAGATGGCTATACCGCACTAATATGGGCTGCAATAAGAGGTAATGAGGAAATTTTCAAGCTCTTAATTGAAAAAGGTGCTTATATTAATGTTGATGATAAAGCTAGTGTGGCTGCGCTGAGAGGCGCTGCAGGATGTGGCAAGTTAGAGATAGTAAAGTTTTTACTCGAAAAAGGTGTTGATGTTAATGCTGGCAATAAATATGGGTATACTGCGTTGATGGAAGCTGCAGGATGTGGCAAGTTGGAAATGGTAAGATTTTTAGTTGAAAAAGGCGCTAATGTTAATGCTACTACAGATGGCTATACGGCATTGAACTCTGCAGCAAGCAATTCGGGTGTAAAGGTTTTAAGGTTTTTAATTGAAAAAGGTGCTGATGTTAAACAATATGGTGGCGCTGCTCTGATATCAGCTGCAAGTAGAAATAACGCAGGGGCTGTAAAGTTACTGGTTGAAAAAGGTGCTGATGTTAATACCGCTAATACAGTTGGTGACACTGCCCTGATAGAAACTGCAAGGTGGGACAATACAGAACTAGTAAAACTTTTAGTTGAAAAAGGCGCTGATGTTAATGCCGCTGACAAAAGTGGGCATACTGCTCTAATATGGGCTGCAATCGAAGGCAATGCCGAAATTGCAGAGACTCTACTTACAAAAGATGTTAATCTTAATTATAAGATCACCTTCAGTGACACTGCGCTGATGTGCGCTATACAAAATGACAGTGGAAAATTTTGGGATAATCATACAAAAATTGTAGAGCTTCTGCTTGCAAGGGGTGCTGATGTTAATGCTACTAACCTATATAATAAATCTGCTTTAATAGGTGCAGCAGAAAAAGGCAACACCAAAGTTGTGAAGATCTTGGTTGAAAAAGGAGCTGATGTTAATGCCGTTGATAAATTTGGCAATACTGCGCTGGATTGGGCTAAGCAAAAGGGTAATAAACAAATAATAAATATTCTTGAAAAGGCCATTAAAGATGCTGAAGCTGCAAAAGAAGCTGGCAATGCACAAGTGAGCGACTCAGAAGGTTCTGGCAGCGATGAATCTTTCGACAGCAATGAATTTTCTGATGCCCTTGTTAAACCTAATGAAGAAATTTAAGGCTTATACCCCACATGAATAGCGACAATGCCGAAGGTTAGCTTGGTATAATGCACATTCTGGAAGCCTGCTTTTTCAATTAGCTTTGCAAATCTTGGAGCGGGCTCAAATTTCTTAATGCTTTCTACTAAGTAGCGATAAGCATCTTCGTCGTTTGCAACAAATTTACCAATTTTAGGAATTATATTGAAGGAATATAATTCGTAAATTTGTGAGATAACAGGTGTATTAACTTGCGAAAATTCCAGGCATAGGAATTTCCCCATTGGCTTTAAAACTCTATATGCTTCAGCCAATGCTTTCTCAATATTGGTCACGTTCCTAATGCCAAAAGATATGGTGTAATAGTCAAAGCTATTATCTGGGAATGGAAGAGCTTCTGCATTAGCATGTATCCATGAAAGATCGGAGTTAGGAAATTTAGCTTGCCCTGCTTTTAGCATTTCTTTGTTCAAGTCTGCTACAGAGGCTTTGCCACCGCCTGCTTCTAAAAAAGCATGGGCAACATCACCAGTGCCGCCAGCAACATCTAGCAAAGTGTCTTCTATAGAAGGGGAGATCTCTGATATCAGATGATCCTTCCAAGATTTATGAAGGCCAAAACTCATAAGGTTATTCATTAAATCATATTGGCTGGCAACTGATGAAAAAACACCTTGTACTAAACTTTCCTTTTGTGATTCTTCTACATCTTTGAATCCAAAACTAACTTTTTTGCTCATGCAATCTCACACATATTTAGGCAATCACTTTACTGGGTCCCCATGCACTACTTGCACAGAAGCGTTATCTAAGTCTGACCCAATTGGCTCCGCATCTTTGCCAAAACATTTAGCTAGAAATTGTTCGGCAATTGCATAGAAGGATGCCCTATTTTCTGGGCGTGCAAAGCCATGCCCTTCATTTGGATAAACCAAATATGTAACGGGAATAGATTTCTCTACCATCTTATTTGTTATTTGATCAGATTCAGCTTGCTTAACTCTTGGGTCGTTAGCTCCTTGGGCAATAAGCAATGGTTTTTTAATTTGATCACAATAGGTTAGTGGAGATTTCTTAGCTAATATCGCTTTGCCTTCTTCGCTTTCAGGGTTGATACTTACATCTCCATAGAATTTCCTTATTATATCTATTTTCAGTGGTTCCCAATAAGGCGGAATGGAAGCTAATAAAGTCTCTAAATTTGATGGGCCCACTAGATCCACACCACATGCAAATACATCAGGAGTCATAGCTAAACCTACCAAAGTTGCATAGCCACCATAGCTGCCTCCAAAGATGGCCACTTTATCTCGGGTAGTTATTCCCTGATTAATAGCCCATTCAATAGCATCTAGTAAATCATCATGCATCTTAGCTGCCCACTCACCATCGCCTGCTCTAACAAATTTTTTACCAAAACCTGTAGAGCCACGATAGTTAACTGAAAGCACTGCATAGCCACGATCAGCAAGCCATTGATGAGTTGGATCATATCCCCAAACATCGCGAGCATTAGGGCCGCCATGAACCACTAATATTAATGGTAAAGATTCTTTAACTTTTACCAAAGAAGAACCAATATCTTTTAGGTTAGACTCTGGCACGGTTAAGTAGCTCACAAGCTCTAATCCATCTCTAGATTTTATAATCACGGGGCGCATTGAATTTAGCTTATAATTAGAAATTCTTTCGTTATTTACAAAAAGAAACTTGGCTTTTTTGTTTGCTCTATCATAAATGTAATATGACACCGGAGCATTATCTTTAATGTAAGCAACAGTCCAGAAATCATCTTTTAAAGTTCTAGAAGTTATTTGTAGCTCGCCAGTTTCAAATGCATTTAAGTAATCAATGTCATCTTTAATGCTTGGGGCAATAACCACGGTTACTGTGCGATCGTAATTATAAGTATAAGCCTGGATTTCATCTGTTTTAGGGTCGGTTATGATATTTTGGATATCTGCTTTATCATTTTCTGCAATTAGTTTTTGCTCATTAGTGGCTAGATCTATTTCAAATAAAGCTCCTTTATCTCTGCCTTCGGAATCTAGCATAAACAACTTGGTTCCAGCTTTGTTCAACCCTATAGCGCCACTGGTAGTATTATCCTCAAATTTAATTGTTTTAAAAATCTCTGGTTTGCCATCTATGAATTTATCAATTTGCTCGTCACCATTTGCAAGCATTTTAGTCGTAAATCTGATTTGATTATCCTCATCAGCTGTAAACCCCACATACTCAGTGTTCTCAAAGATCATCTGCATCTCCCCAGAATCAAGATGATACTTATAAACATCAAAAAATCTAGAATCACGTTTGTTTGAACTAATTAATATTTCATTTGGGTTTTTTTCACTAATATTTGCAATAAAAGCTTTAACCCCTTTCTCAGTAAGGGCAGCAACCTTTAAGTCATCTAAATTTAATTTGTATACTATGGAATTCTCATCACCATCAGTATCCTGCATATAAAAAAGTTCACCTTCTCTATAGCCCCAGAAATAACTTCTTATCCCACGCCCTTTATCAAAAGTTACAGCTTTAGCAGTTGATGGATCTTTTGCATCACCTACAAAAATATTTAGCACTCCTTCATGAGGGGCCACAAAAGATATATACTTACCATCGGGGCTTAGACGTGCCGCTGTTCTATCTGGGTTGCCAAATAATACTTTTCGTGGGATAAAATCGTTCTTAGACACTTTGTCTCCTTTTTCATTACAAGCTGTTAATATAAACATACAGAAGAATGCTACAATAATTTTTACTATATTTTTCATACACATTTCTCCCTAATGAGTTCTATGGTCTTGCTTACGCCATATAATTTTATAAAGGATCCAAACCTTGGACCCTGTGAACATCCTAATAATACCTCATAAACCGCTACAAACCAATTTTTCATTTCTAAGCCTGATTCGCGGCCAACCATGTAAACTTTGCTTTGTAACTCTTCAGCAGCATCAGAATCTTGTGAAGTTTTTAATTCTTCAGCAAGCCTTAAAAGCGCAGCTTTTTCCAGGTCGTTTGGAGCTCTAAACTTTTTATATGGCTTAACAAAATTTTGGTAATAGTAAATTGCCTTATCCACTAATTCACTTACAAGCGGGCTGTGGTCTACATCAATACCAGCCTCTGCATGTTTTATATAGCCAGTTACTACCGATCTCTCCTCCGACCCACTTGCACTCACCAAATTGATAAGGAGTGCATAGCTAAAGACAAAATCTATCCTTGGTACATTGCCATTATGTATGTGGTAAACCGGATTGTCTAACTGCTCGTGAGGTTCTTGATTATGATAGGCCCTTACTAAGTTTAGATATTCATCCATGCATTTAGGGATAACATCAAAATAAAGTTTCTTTGCTTTTTGGGGAGATAAATACATAAAATAAGAAAGGCTATCTTTTGTTGCATAATTTAGCCATTCATCAATAGTTATACCATTGCCTTTTGATTTAGAAATCTTCTCGCCTTTCTCGTCCAAGAAAAGCTCATAATACATTTGATGCGGCGCTTTACCACCAACAGCTCTACAAATTCGTGTATATATAGGGCCATTTACTAAATGATCTTTGCCGTACATTTCAAAGTCTACATCAAATGCTGCCCAGCGCATGCCAAAATCTGGCTTCCACTGTAGCTTACAGTTGCCACCGGTGACTGGAGAGGTGATAAGATTTCCTTTTTCATTTTTATAAGTTATGGTGCCTTTCTTTTTATCATACTCAAGTACCGGCACTTGCAATACATGCCCTGTTTCTGGGCAAACAGGTAAGAACGGACTATAGGTCTTTTGCCTATCTGGCCCTAAAGTTGGCAACATGATAGCCATGATATCTTCATAATGCTCAAGTGACTTAAGTAACATTTCATCAAACGTGCCATTTTTATAACAATCTGTTGCACTTAAGAATTCATACTCAAACCCAAAGCCATCCAGAAAAGCGCGTAAGCGTGCATTCATGTTATGACCATAACTCTCATGGGTGCCGAATGGGTCAGTAACTTTTGTAAGTGGTAGCCCAATGTATTTTAAGTATTCCTGGCTATTAGGGATGATGTCGGGAACTTTACGCATGCCGTCCATATCGTCGGAAACGCAGAAAAGTCTGGTAGGCATACCAGAGATTTGTTCAAAAGCTTTTCTCACCATTGTGGTGCGCACTACTTCGCCAAAAGTCCCAATATGAGGTAGGCCGGAAGGGCCATAACCAGTTTCAAACAGTACATAACCTTTCTTAGGAAGTTTGCCATCAATATGTTTTAAAATGGCTTTTGCTTCTTTAAATGGCCATGCATGTGAAGCCAATGCTTTTTCAATGTCAAAACTCATGTAAGTATACTCATATTATAGCTTTGGCCTGATTATATCCAGATAAAAAACTTTTACAAACAGTATAATAATTATGGGATAGGTAAATAACTATGGAGCCTCGTTCCATTATGCTTTAGCCATTTTCTTGCCGATTCATAATTTGGATATATGCTTGCAACTAATTGCCAAAACTTAGGTCCATGATTTTTCTCTATAATGTGAGATAATTCATGTGCTACTAAATACTCCATAACAAATTTAGGAGCGAAGACTAGGCGCCAGGAGAAAGATAAATTTGCAGCATGAGAGCAACTTCCCCACTGGCCTTTGGTGTCGCGTATATTAATTCTGTTATAAGTAACGCCAAGTTGCTTGCAGTATATGGCGGCGCATTCTTTAAGATCAAGTTTTATAACCTCTTTAAGGAATGTGCTGAGTGCTACAGTAGAAGATGCAAAAACTTTACTATTTTCTATTCTGGGAGCACTGCGCTTGCATAGCATAATTTCATGTAAATGCCCATAAATAGGTATGTGTGTTGTGGATGGTTCATGTTTGCCTGTTTTTTTAAGTTTCGCTCTAATCCAAAACTCGCGGGAGAGCAAAAAGCTATGTGCTTTTTTCATGTCTGCACCTACAGGTACAATCAGCTCAGCTCCTTTGTCGCTTACGCGAATACTAATTCGCGTAGCTCTCGAGCTATAACGCACATTAATGCTTATAGGCTTGCCATGAGCGGTTAAAAGGATGGATGTAGATAGCAACATGAAGGAATTATAGCATGGCCATATGGTTGTTAGTAGTTATATTATTTAATTATAAAAAAATAAAAAGCAGTAACATAAACAGCGAATTCACACTTTTTGCATTACTGCTTTTCAATTATTTTGCTAGCTTTTTGGAGGAGGCAACTCTCAGGTTTCCTACAAGCCTACTTCTTAGCTTTTTTAGCAGCCGGCTTCTTAGTCACAGCAGGTGCAGTTTTAGATGCAACTTTGGTAGTAGCTTTGGCAGCGGCTTTAGCAACAGGCTTTTTAGCAGGTTTTTTCTTAGCTACAGGGCTCGTAGCTACGGTGTTAATTGCTGTAACTTTTTTAACACTTTCAGGTGCGGCTTTAACAGGGGTATGTGCAGCAGCAGCGGGCATCTCACATCTCACATGTTTTGCACCCTTCTTGAGAACACTGACTGCAACGCATAAATGCGACCCCAGCAACAGTAGCCCCCAAAATGCCTGTTAAGATAAAGAAAACATGGCTAACATATAGGCCTAAAATGGTTAGCGCGAAAACTGCGCCACCAATTAATACGCGATTTTTTCTCCAAGAATTTAATGAGCCAAAACTCCATTCAGGTGTCCAGTGGTATGGACAGCTTTTCTCGCTTTTATTAGAGAATTTTGACATCATTCTTCCAATAAAACACATCCCTGTGAAGCCAGAGAAGAGAATTGCTAATCCTACAACTCCATTAGCGGTAAAGTAAGAATCGCTTACTTTGTATCCTAGTAGTGTGAAGAGAGCAACAACGATGCCAAGCAAAATAAGTATTTTGTTTTCAATGGTCATTGACTTAGAATTCATAGAAATATCCAATATATTCATTAATCCAATATATTAACTCTGAGCTATATCACCAAGCTTTGCAAGTAAAAAATGTATAAGTGCCAAATTTTAGAATAAATTGAGCATTCACCTTCATCTTTTGGCAAAATTACTTTTGAGATTGTTAGTCAATTTATTTTAAATTTGATATAACTATTTGAATTAATAACAAATATTTTGTTTTAAATGCAAAAATTTAGTTTTATCTTTTAAAGATTGGTGATATGATGGAATATATAGATTTTACAACGGCTTAGAGGTTTATTATGCATTATAAACTTGATAAGAAATATCATGAAGATACTAAAACGCTAGAAATTGGTCAGCAATTTAAAAAGTTTGGATATACAAAATTCCTTCGCGTTCATGAAGAAGAGCATTTGACTTCGGCATTACGTTATTTAGGGGAGATCCCCAAGAGAACAAGCGCTATTTTTTTGTCTTTAGATTGCAGATCAAGAACAAAATTAAGCGAGGATCATTTAAGAAAAGTTGATCAATTGTTCAATAAGCTAAAGGAACTTAATATTCCGCTTGAACTAGATATTCAATCGAATTATGATTTGCTTCGTTGGGACCACCGCCTATCTATAGAGATATATAAACGAATAAAAGATTTGCCTTGTTTGAAAAAACTTATAACCATAGGTTCTCGTTATGGTACACTTATCTTAAAGCACCTGGTGATAACGAACCTCTTCCTAGCATTCTTTGCGCCAACTTGCTTGACCTCACCAAAAATCATTCTATAGAATTAGGTGCATATGATTGGAAATCGGTGAAAAATGCGATCAATATGGAAAAAGGGGCCTTCAAAGACCTCTTTAAAGGAGTTTTTAGGTTGGTGTTGCAGCAGGATATAAGCAAAGACGAATTAAAAGATTTGCATCAATTCTTGGAAGAGCACCCAAATATAATTTGGGTAGATAAATTATATGATGAATTGGGTGGGTATGGTGAATTTAAAAACCCTTTGCTTGAAGAAACTTTAGAGCTTCTAAAAGCAAGGCAAGCAAAAATACAAACTTTAGCCGATGCTTGGCTTGCATCTTCTGAGAATGCAGTTAGCGCATACGGAGTGGCTGATTACCTGCTTTATGCTGATGCAATTAAATATTACTTGAGGGAGATTGGAAAACAATATGAAGTGGAACGCAAATATGATGAGCAAATGCGGTTATGTTTTGTCCAGAAAGTTAAGGGGCCATTCAATAACCTTCCTCCTGAGATAGTGGGAGTCATGGGATTAGGAAATTTAGATTTACTCAAAATTTATGCGTCACTTAATACGCCAGATGAACATTTTGAAAAATGGCGGGGAAAAATTACAGAAAACGTTGGTAATGAGGAAGTTGTGCAATCCTCAATTTCTAATATAGAGCTTGCTGAACAAATAGTTCCTCAATCTAAAGAGACAGAAGAAACAAAGATGAGTACTAAGAATAATGTGAAGCAAACAGCTGATACCAATAGCTTATTATTTGCGCTTAGTGCGTCTATAGGTTTGGATTTAGTTATGATGAATACTAGCTTTATCCAAAATAATGTTTACAAAGCAATAGTAACAATGGGTCCATTGATCGTTAGCTCTGTACTTAATGTCCTTCCTTCCCTAGAAAAAGAGGATCGCGTCACCAATTTAGGCAGTGTTAACAAACCCTTTTAAAAAGGAATAAGATATGGTAAAGTGTGGGAAAAAGGTATTTATGACCCATAGACTGTACCCAATAACAGAAGA
>JAQSWL010000021.1 GCA_029266655.1 Candidatus Midichloriaceae bacterium
CTAATGATAAATGCTTGTATAATGGCATTTGTGCAACTCCTTTTTTTAAGCACTGGTATCCTACCAGATTAGGTGTTGCACTTCACCTTTGATTTTTCCGGAGAATTGTAGAACATATGTAGAACGCGCTAACCTTGCCTCATAAGGAAGTTGGCTATTCCATTGAAATATCTGGTGCCGAAGAAGGGAATTGAACCCCCGACCTGCTCATTACGAATGAGATGCTCTACCCCTGAGCTACTTCGGCATGCGCCAGATATACTCCGTTAATTTGAAAAATTGGAGCGTCACAGCTAATTTTTCCGCGTCCGCACCTATTAAGTATAGGCTTACGGTGCTCAAAATTGCTGCTCCTTCCACTTTTTCAAATTTCCTGTCGTCTATACCTTTTTGCCAACTCTTAATTTACGAGAAGTATATTATACCAAAACCAATTAACCTACAATCTTGATTTCTTCTTTAAGCATAATGCCAGATTTTTTATAAACCCGTTCTTTCACTTCATTAATCAGATTTAATAAGTCGGATGCAGTAGCGTTACCAAGGTTTAGAAAAAAATTGCAGTGCAGCTCTGAAACTTGAGCATCTCCAATTCTAAGCCCCCTACATCCAGCACCATCTATTAATTGCCAAGCTTTATGGCCTTCTGGATTTTTAAATGTTGAGCCACCAGTCTTAGACCTTACAGGTTGTGTAGCATTGCGCTCAACTTGGATTTGTTTAATCCTTTCTTCAATCTCTTGCTTATTGCCCACTTTTCCTTTCAATTTTGCATCGACAAAAACCCAGTCTCCTTCAAGTGAATTGCCGCGATAAAAGTATCCTAAGTCCGCAACACTTAATTCTCGCAATTCTCCTGCCTTGTTAATAGCGTGCGCAGAAATTAAAACATCTTTTATTTCACTTCCATATGCACCCGCATTCATAGCAAGTGCCCCACCAATTGTACCCGGTATTCCCGAAAGGAACTCAAGGCCAGCAATAGAATTGCCACATGCAAACTCGGCCAAATTTACATCGAGAGTAGCAGCCCCAACTACAAGCTCATCTTCACCTATTTTATGGGCATAGTTGAATTCACGCCCTAGCCTTATTGCCACGCCTGGAAAACCCTGGTCGCTTATCAGCATATTAGATCCTACACCAAATACAAAAAATGGAATTTCTGGGTCAAGGTTTTTAAGGAAAAATTGTAAGTCATCCGTATCTTGAGGCTTATATAAAGCTGATGCTGTGCCCCCTACTTGAAACCAACAAAATTTCGCCAGATTTACATCTTCTCTTATCGTGCCTCTAACTTTTGGTAAGCGTGCAATTAGGCTCATTTATCATTCTCACTTTTTATACCTCTGCCCTTAACAGACATCTCAAGCATTGAGCGCATGAAACCATCCAAGTCGCCATCAAGAACGCTTTGGGAATCGGTTTCCTCATAACCAGTTCTTGCATCTTTTACCATCTGATATGGTTGCAAAACGTAGGAACGGATCTGATTCCCCCAACCAATATCTGTTTTATTTGCATTTTGTACGTTCATAGACTCCATTTTCTTTTTAAGCTCAAATTCATATAATCTGGATTTAAGCATCTTATAACATTCTTCTTTGTTGCGGTGTTGCGATCTGCCATTTTGACATTGTACTACTATATTAGTTGGTAGGTGCGTTATGCGCACAGCACTATCTGTAGTGTTAACATGCTGCCCTCCAGCTCCTGATGAGCGGTAAGTATCAATTCTAAGGTCAGACTCATTAATTGCAATCTCAATTGAATCATCAACTACAGGATACACCCAAACGCTAGCAAAGCTTGTGTGTCGTTTACCAGCTGCATTAAATGGGGAAATGCGTACCAGCCTATGCACGCCACTTTCAGACTTCATCCACCCATAAGCATTTTGACCCATAACCTTGATAGTAGCAGATTTGATGCCTGCTTCCTCGCCGTCTAATCTATCTATCAATTCAATTTTGCATTTGTGACGCTCTGCCCAGCGCATGTACATACGCAGCAAGATATCTGACCAATCATGGCTTTCTGTACCGCCAGCTCCTGCATGAATTTCAACAAAACAATCATTACCATCTGCTTCTCCAGAAAACAAACATTCCACTTCTTTGTTTTTAGCTAATTTTGCTAGCGCGCTTAGCTCGTCTAAAACTTCTTTTTCTATAGTGGGATCTTCACTGCTAATTTCTGCCAGCTCTTTTAAAGATGTCAGATCATTTTCTATTTTTTCAAGTGAATCCACAAAGTTAGCAAGGTAAGTGCGTTCCTTTAAAACATCACGCGCTTTTGCAGGATCATTCCACATGTCAGGAGATTCTGAAATGGAATCAAGTTCTGAGATTTTAGATTTTGCTTTGTCGTAGTCAAAGATACCCCCTTAAAAACTTTGCGGAGCCTTCAATGCTATTGATGCAATTTTGTATTTCTAGGTTCATATCTTCACTAATTTTTAAGGATTATTTTATCTATAAAATAAAAAATGTATAGCCTTATTAGAGCTAACCTCAGCTCGATATAAGAGGGAAGTAGGCTATTGATAATAAAACATAAATTGCCTTTTAAATAATTTTAATAATTCTTTTCCCGCTGACGGAGTCAGCAAAAGCTCTGGCTCAAAAAATTTGTGTGTAGTAGGCGCTATGCTCCTGCATATACAAATTTTTGCCCCCACGTATAGCCGCTTTTCTGCCTAAGTATTATTGAAACAGCTGCAATAATATCGCTATGGGGGAGGCTATTTATTTTATAACAAAGGCAACAGGTTCATGTCTTCTTTTTTAATTCCTTATGTCGAGCTGAGCTTAGAGCGAGTAAGTATAGCCAAAGTGGTATAAAAAAGGCATATTAATTTGAATCAATCTAAGGCTTGTATACATGAGCAAAAAACCCTAAAAAGCCTTGCGACGCCTGACGTCGCTTGCGCGCCGCCACCCCCATAACTGTTGAAAGTGCTGTAAGCATAACAACCCATAATCATCCATATTTAGTAAATTAATAAATTTAACTAATAAAAAGCAAAGCATAAAGAAAGGACCCAGCGGCGTCGCAATTCTTTATAGAAATTTCATGCCTTTTTTATGTCGCTTTAGCCATAGTTTATCCCCAACGCTTATGTACCCAAAACCATTGCTCTGGAAAGTCTCTTATCCATTGCTCAAGGATATCATTTATCTTTTGAGTTGCTTCTATTGGGTCATCATTTTTGCTAAGGCGCAACTCTTTAAAATGTATTGTAAAATTACACCCTTTATTACGCTTCATAAACCCTATATAAATTGGGATATTATATTTAATAGCTAGTTTAGCAGGTAATGCAGTTGTTTTGGCTGGCATGTCAAAAAATTTTGTATCCACACCATCATTCATGCGTTGGTCTACCAGCATGCCAATATTGCCGCCGTTATCTAAAACCTTTAAAATTTGAATAAGCCCATTTCTTCCTTTTGGAATTAATTTATTACCGCCGCATTCGCGCAAATGCTTTATAAGCATGTTTACATATTTGTTATTGGTGGGTCTATATACCAAATTTAAATTGCTTTGCTGGTCTATAGAAATTCTAGCCGCTAGCTCAAAATTACCAAGATGCCCAGAAACATATATACCGGATTTTTCAAACTTTTTAAATTCCATGACTACTTTAACACGCTTGTTGAATTCCGCGCTACTCATGTGAATGATGCTAGCAGATTCCCCAATAGTACGGCCAAGATTATCCCACATACCTGTAATAATCGCATTTATTTCAGATTCAGATTTACCCGGAAAACACTTAGAAAGATTGCTTCTAGCTATTTTATATGCTTTGAGATGGGGGCCTACAATTTTCATAATAAAGGCCCCTAACGTCGAAGCGATGTCTATAGGCAACATTCTAAGAAAAGCGTAAGCGGTCCATGCCACTGCTCCTTCTATAATAAACCTAGCATGCCTCAGGATGCTAGCCATGGTAAGAATCTCCAGTTACTAAAGCACCTAAAGGCTTTTTGCCAAGTAAATGCACATGATAGTGATTAACAGTTTGGCAAGCATCTGCACCATGATTCATGATCAATCTATACCCAGTCTTTTCCAACCCTAAGGAATGTGCAATCTCACGTATTTTAAGATAGAAGTGCTTAACAAATTTTTCGTCTGCATTTAAAACAAAGTCATCGAAAGAGCAAAATTTGCCTTTAGGAAGTATTAGAATATGTACTGGAGCTGATGGAGAAATATCATGGAATGCTAGAACAAGTTCATCCTCATATACCTTTTTGCATGGGATCTCCCCTTTAATGATGCGAGCAAATATATTAGCATCATCATAGTGCATGGTTCTACCCCGGTTGTTTATCACTTAGGCTTTTTGCTAGCTCCAGTATACTTTCCTTTAGCCTGCTGTCTTTAATTCTTGTAAAGTGTGAGATAAGTTCTTGAACTTTTTTCCTATCTTCTTCATCAAGAGTTTCATAAGGAGCTTGTGATTCTGCCAAACACATTGGCCCAGATCCAGAAAAACAATACCTAGACTCTCCTTCATTGGAAAAAAAATGAGTTATGTCTGTTTGGAGAATTTTTGCCAAGGCAAAAAGATTACTTGAACTAATTCTATTAGTGCCACGTTCATACTTTTGTATTTGTTGGAATGTAACCCCAATGGAATTTGCGAGCTGCTCTTGGGTAAAACCAAGCTCTAGCCTACGCTTTTTCAGCTTTTTGCTTACTTCTAAATCTATTTCATTTACTTTTCTTGTACTCACTTCTGCAGCCTTCCCTTAAACTTATTGATATGTAACGCAAAATTTAATATTAAGCAAATTAAAAAACCAGACATCAATAAGATGTTCTGATTGCCCCTTATAAATGCATTGTTTTGCTTGAGTTTTTTGGGGATGCGTACATCAATAAACCCATCTTTATCAAAGCTGAGTTTTTGAAGGACATCGCCAAGCGGCGACACTATAGCACTGATCCCTGTGTTCGCAACCCTTATTATAGGTATTCCATATTCCACAGCCTTAAATCTTGCCATGACAAAATGCTGATATGGGCCAGAGCTATTGCCATACCATGCATCATTAGTTATATTTAATATCCACTCATAGTTGCCTAGATCTTCTTTAATAGGAAAAATAACCTCATAGCAAATCAATGGGTAGTATTTTAATACAACACTATTATCTTGGTTGGAAGGCCCACTATAAGGTTCCCCTGGAGTAAATTGATACATTCCATATGCAATTTTATCGAACTTGAACATTTCACTAAAAGGCACATATTCACCAAATGGCACTAATATGCGTTTGTCATACGTTGAGATAACATTTCCTTTAGAGTCAACTGCTACTAATGAATTATATAGCTGTTTTTGTTCATTAATCCTATCGGCTCCAGTAATTAAATATGCATCATTTTCTAATATATTACTTATCAATTTAAGCTCTTCAGCTTTGCCTTGAAGCAAATAAGGATATGCAGCTTCCGGCCATATTACCGCTTTTACATTTGTTTTTTCAATTCGTTTATTCGACATCCAAGCCAAAGTGTCTAAAGTCTTTTTTTGTTGCTCTTGATTACCTAAATGATGCTCGAATAAATTTGGTTGCACTATGCGAACTGATTCATCCCAAAATTCCATTTTTACATGCCTATCAGGAACTGCTATTACTGCTAGAGCAGTTGCTAAATATGTTATTATTATTAAATTAAGATTTTTTGAGAAAACTATCGCCGCCAAAAACACTACTAATAAAGAACATATACTAAGCCCTAAAAATGGTATAAGACTCATGCCATAAGGTTTATTTAACAAAGTATACCCCATGAAATTCCAAGGGAATGGTAATGGATAATAACCTCTTACAATTTCAGTGATTGCCCATATAATTGTGAAAGCCACAATAAATAATATACGATTTTTTGAAAATAAGGAGGCAATTGCACAAGCGCATCCTATATATATACTTAAAATTCCAGGTATAAAAACCACAGCAAATGGAATTAACCACTTAAAATCACCTACATTGGAGGTAAGGGCTATTGCAATCCAATACAGCGAAGTCAAAAAATGGAAGAAACCAAATACCATGCCTTTAACAAATGCATCCTTTATAGGAGCATTGTAAATTTTCCTAAGCAAAATGTAAAAAGCTGGTATTAAAAATACTGGATAATCAAATGGTTCAAATGCAAGCGTAGCAATGCACCCAGCTAAGGCTACATAAAACAAGTTTTTTTTAAGTGATCGCTTATGATGCATAATTAGCTATCTTTCTCTTTGCTTGGGGTGCTGAGGTTTTCATTGTTTAAAACTACACTTATAGGAGTTAAAATTACTTTACTACTATCAAGCTGCTGAAGCCATTTTTTTAAAGCCCGCATTGAAACAGGATACCCATTTAAATAACCTATTGAATAACCATTTTTCATAGCTTCGTTTTCTAATAGCTGTAGCTTTTTGTAAATTTTATCTTCATTTAGTTCTGTATCGCTGGATATGCTTGGAGATAGGCACTCAAGTGAACTTTTCTTACATGCCTCTTTAATATCATCTTGATTTTTTTTATTGCCATATACAAGCATAATATTATTTGCAGCAAGATGATTTATTATATCCGACATACTAGACTTTGTCGAGGAAAACACTTCATTTGGTAAAGAGTAAACACCTATGACCTTTTTTGAATAAGAGAGGAGGTTTTCTAATCTTTCTAGGTTTTGACCTTTATCAAGGTTTTGCAGCATGGCATAAGCTCCTGGGTCATTAGTTTGATAATCCACTGGCTGCATAGGTAAATTCAACATTACTTCATAACCTTTATCAACCGCCTGATCTACCCACCCCTCTAAATCATTTGCATATGGGCTAAAGCCTAAGGTTGCTTTATATTTGCTTTCCAGCACTTCAAGAGTTTGATTTTTACTTAAGCCTAACCCTGTGATTATCAGCGCTACCTTAGCTTTCTTTGCGTCTTCTGGTGAGAGCTGATTAACTCTATATTTATAAGGCTCTGGAACAGCGGGTGTAGCAGAAGCGGCCGGGGCTTCATTTTGTTTAGGTCCTTCTACAGGGCGAGGTTCTTCAGTGGTCTCTGCTTTGTCTTTATAGAGAGATCCTATAAAAATCTCGTCTGTGGTTACGTTAACCATAACAGATTGATCAGATTCAATGGAGTTGATAGCAATTTTTTGAGTGCATAGATAGTAAGAAACGCAACATTGAATTATTAAATATATGCATAGAAGCATATAAAAATAAAATTTCATTTTGGCGAACTGTACTACCAAAAAGGCCATTAAACCACTGTTTTGATTTTCCTTGATAACGTCTTGTGCAGAGTCATCTTGCCCTTCTAAATCTTTCTTTTTTGAAAATAGCCTAAACATACTTTTAAAGTTATTTAAATTACCAGATAACATTGTATTATGTATCTACAAAGTACAACACTTAATTCTATGTCAAAAAAACTAATACAGCAATATGTCTGTCAACAATGCGGCGGAATTCACAACAAATGGAACGGAAAATGTTTTGATTGTGGTGCTTGGAATAGTCTGGTGCAAGAAGTTACAGAGAAAAACAAAAGCTTCTTAGCTAAGAATGCAGCAAATAATTTGCTAGTACATGAGCTAGACGAAAACGTTAGCGATGTTGAGCGTGTAAGTACAACCATTGCTGAATTTGATAGAGTACTAGGGGGCGGATTAGTTGAGGGCGGTGCCATATTGCTTGGTGGAGATCCTGGGATCGGTAAATCCACTTTAGTATTACAAATACTTTCTCGTTTATGCGAACAGGGTAGGTCAGTACTTTACTTAAGTGGTGAGGAATCATTCCAACAGATAAAGCTTCGAGCATCTCGTATTGGTATATCTCAAAACGGCATTAAAATTTCCTGTGTTACTTCTTTGGCGGAAATAAAAGCTACAATTGCTCAGTTGGAAGATGTTAAATTTATTGTGATAGATTCCATTCAAACCATTTATGATGAAAATATTGAATCATCTCCAGGGAGCGTGAGCCAAGTAAAGTCATGCACATTTGAGCTCATTAGGCTCGCGAAACAAAAAGGATTCACCATACTATTTATTGGCCATGTTACTAAAGAAGGAGCAATTGCTGGCCCCAAGGTTTTGGAGCATATGGTAGATACAGTGCTTTATTTTGAAGGTGATCGAGGCATGCAGTATCGGATGATCCGTGCAATCAAAAATCGTTTTGGACCTGCTAATGAGATTGCAGTTTTTGAAATGAGCGATAAAGGGCTTAGCGAAGTCTCTAACCCATCAAAATATTTTTTACCCACATCTTCGCAGCAGGTGAGCGGTTCGTGTATTTTTGCAGGGATTGAGGGCACTAGACCGCTTTTACTAGAAGTGCAGGCGCTGTGCGTGCCTTCATATTTACCAAGCCCTAGAAGGGCAGTAGTAGGATGGGATACCAATAGGCTTGCTATGCTTATCGCTGTTTTGAATTCTAGGTTGAATATAAATATTTTGGATAAGGAAGTATATCTCAACATGGTGGGGGGCTTAAAGGTAACAGAGCCAGCAGCAGATCTTGCTGTTGTGGCGTCGCTTATTTCAGCTAGCAAAAACATTCCTATAAGTAATGATTATATATTTTTTGGTGAAGTTGGTCTCTCGGGTGAGGTTCGGTCTGTATCGCAAACAGAAGCTAGATTATTGGAAGCTGAAAAATTAGGCTTTAAATATGCTGTTGCTCCTAAAATTGACAAAAACTTTTCTTGTAAGATTGGTGTAATAGCTGTAAACCACATTAAGGACTTATTGAAAATATTATAACGGGTTAACCATGGAAATAATTGGATTCACATACCTAGATTATGCTGTTATTGCTGTGCTAGCACTTTCAATATTATTTGCATTTGTTAGGGGATTTATAGGGTCGTTTTTATCGCTCGCTGGTTGGATTATCTCCATTTATTTATCATATACACTTTTCCCGGCTATCAGACCATTACTGGATGAGAAAATAAAAAATCCCGTTATCGTTATGATGTTAGGCCATTCAGGATTACTAGTCGGGTTTTTAATTATATTTGGGATCCTTAATATAATTGCCTCAAATTTAGTTAAAGGTTTAACATCAGGTATAATTGATAGAACTTTAGGTGCAGCTTTTGGAGTTATAAGGGGCGGCATAATAATTTCCTTCCTGTATCTCATTATCTCAACCAGCATAAGTATTTTTAATGGTGTTGATAAAATAGGTAAAACTGAAGCGGAAAGCATGCCAGCATGGTTAAAGAATTCAAAGAGTTTTGTCTACATGCATGAAGGTAGCCAGATGTTATCTAGCTTTATTCCTGATTCTTTCTATGAGCGTCTACAAGAAATGTATGACGACATTAGTAAGAAGACTATGGATGATAGATTTGTAGAAAATAGCATCCAAAAGCTTAAAAAAAGCTTGAGCCCAAATGAAGTGAAACTTATTGAGGAAAGAACTGAAGAAGCAGCACTTACCCAATCTTCTGAGGAAGCTAAATACAATAAGCTGAATGAATTGCTTAATTCATATGAGAAAAGCAAAGTAGATAAAGATGTAAGTGGGAAAAAATTAATCTCGAAAGATGAAATTTCTAGGTTGCGTTCAATTATAAAAAATAAGCAGAATGAACTTAACAAGATTCAAGGCGCTGAAGAAGGTGCTCTGGTAGAGTAAAAGGTGCTTAATGAACTACATTAAACCTATCCTAATTGCGTGTATCGCTATTTATAATTCTAGAGGTTTTAAACCAATTTTGGGACTATAAATTGTCCTTTAAATAAAATTTCAATAATCCTCATGCCACTGACGCAGTCAGTCAAGCGCTGGCTCAAAAAGGTCTGCTCGCGCTCATGCGCGTTTATGCGCAGACCTTTTTGCCCCCCCTAGCCAGCGCTTTCCCTTTAAAGTTATGGTTGATGGATTCAATATTATAACTATCCAAGGACAATTTATCTTATAAAAATCAATAGCTTGCCTCCCGATGTCGGGAAGTATGAGTCTTTTTCCACCTTCTCACAAAACCTAACATTTTCCCTCATCTGTCAATTTATTTATGAGATTTGGTATAAATCATCTACCTTTACTAGCGCCTTTACCGCGAGAAGCAGCCTGTGCTTTGATTAGATTAGTCCAGAAACCGCCCTTTTTATTTCCTTGCAATCCACCCATTGCAATTATAAACCCAATCTTTTGTTTCATAATAAATTTAGACCAAATACCTACCGGCTCTGCTACACCCACTATTACATCTTGCTCTTTGTTGCTCTCGAGCTCATTACCATTTGGATTGTATTTTGTAACACCGGCTATTTCTCGCTCTTCCTTTATTTTTTCTAGGCCTCGATCTTTAGATAAAAAATCCTTATCTGGCTTAATTGGTGCAGGTTTCTGTTTGCGGTATGGAGAACCTTTATCTATAGCATCCAACCTTTTTTTTCTTTGCCTAACTTGATAATAGCTCGCTAGATAGTTAAGAAAAATCATAACGCATATTAGCGCTATAGCACTTATGGCAAGTATGATAAAAAGAAATTCCATTATTTCTCCTAAAGGATATATGGCTTTACTATCTCAATTTATTTATGAGATTTGGTATAACCTGGTTCACCATACGCAGCAAAACCCGCTTTATTGTCCACAATACAATAATTATGTCAAAACCCAAGCTTAGTTTACATACGTAAAAAGAATCATAGCGTAATTTCTTTGGCAAAATTTTTGTTATGTAAGTTTTATTAGGATTTTTTGAACTAGCAAGCTGGGTGTATTCAAAGTCTGCATATTTTAAGGCAGCAAGCCCAGTGATACCAGGTTTTACAGTTAATACTACTTGCCATAAATCTGGATAAAATTTTATAAATTCAGGAACCTCTGGGCGTGGGCCAATCAGGGACATATCACCTTTTAATACATTAATAAGCTGGGCTAATTCATCGATGTGCAACGTCCTAATGATACGGCCTACTCGAGTAATTCTGGGGTCACTTGCTCCATTTGTAAGTGGCATGCCAGAAGAAGCACGCATAGTGCGGAATTTTAAAATTTTGAATTCTTTGCCATATTGCCCAACTCTAGTTTGCAAATACAACACTGTGCCAGGGCTATCTAGCTTTATAGCTATAGCTACTATCAAAAGTAACGGAGCTGTTATAATAAGTATTATTGCGGAAATTATATAGTCTAAAAAGTGTTTCATGTGTATACTCCGTTAATTTGAAAAATTGGAGCGTCGCAGCTAATTTCTGCGCGTCCGCACCTATTGGCATAGGCTTACGGTGCTTAAATTGCGCTCCTACCACTTTTCCAAATTTCCTGTCGTCTATGCCTTTTGCCAACTCTTAATTTACGATGAGTATAAACATTGAGGTAAAGATGATAATGATGTTAATATTTTTATGAAAATAAATATAGCAAAGTAGTATGAATTCTCAAGATAACTTTATGAAAGAAGCCTTTAATATGGCCATAAGTGCAAGCATTTTGGGCGAGGTGCCTGTTGGCGCTGTAATTGTAAAGGGAAACAAAGTCCTTGCAAGCAGTCATAATTTATGTATCTCATCCTGTGATCCCACAGCCCATGCAGAGATGCTTGTTATACGAAGAGCAGCGCAGTTAACTTCGGAATATAGACTTACCGATTGTGATCTTTATGTAACTTTAGAGCCTTGTCCGATGTGTGCGCAGGCAATTTCTTTTGCAAGAATAAGGAGGTTATATTTTGGTGCTTCAGATATTAAAGGGGGCGCAGTAGAGAACGGGGCGCGGATTTATAACCATCCCAGCTGCTTTCATGTTCCTGAAGTTTTCGGAGGGATTATGGAAGAAGAATGCAGTGGCCTCTTAAAAACTTTTTTTCAAAGTAAACGGCTTTAGTTTGAAAATTTTAACAAAACCTTAAAACAAGGCTGATTGTCTTATACCAAATCTCAAAATAAATAGAGCATTATAGTAATTTAACTTGAATATTAAACTAAAAAGCAATAATGCAAATAGTGGGTTGCCACTATTTGTTTTATGTTTGCAGAATCTTTAAAGGAGATTCTGCAGGCCTGGCGCAGCGCTTCGCGCTTGCCCCGGTAGCGCCAGGCCTTTCGTATGCTTTGCTTTTTATTGATTTGCTATACAAGCTTTTCAAACTAATTTACTATAAAGCTCATCTTTTGGCAAATTCACTTGGTAAAAAATTGATGAATATGTAAAATATTCAACTGCTTTTTCCCTTCGCACTTTGCCAAAACCTGGCTTTACTATCTCAATTTATTTATGAGATTTGGTATAATTTGCTTCTATAGCTAAGCCTTTATAATTTGACTACGCGTTGCTCGATCACTTATGTAGGGTTTACTACATTTCGTTCCTCGATCCTATATTCAAATTAAAATGCTTTAGCTATAGCTTACTAAAATTTTACAGCAATATTAGGTAGTTTTTTGTTTAAAGATTCAAGTATTGGGGCAGTAATATCCAAAGAATCATCACTGTAAAGAGCTTGCATTTTAGGTAATACAGCTTTTGCATGATTTTTTATTGCTTCTTCTTTTACTATTTCGGTTAGAACTTTTTCAAAGTGTTGCATCGCTTCTGTATAAGCTTTGTCTAAAGTGCCTCTGCTTTCTTGTACTTTCTTTTGAGCCTCTCCAAATTCTTTAGCGAGCTCATTATTCTTTTGCTCAAAAACTTCTTTTGTTAAAACAGCTTTTTGCTTTTCTAAATCTTCATATTTCTTTTTAAAATATGCTTCTTTATTGGTAGAATCTTTTTTAAATTCTTCGGCTTTTTTATCAAGCTGTTCTCTAACTTTGACTAAGGCTGTAGATTTTTCAAGTATAACTTGGGTATCAACAAACACCATAGCTTTCTCATCTGCCGCTATAGCTTGAGAGTTTATAGCACTTATTAGTAAAGCAGATACTGCTAAACCAGCTAGTTTATTTTTTATATTTAAAGACATTCAATTTCTCCATTAAAAATTAGTTCCGAAGTCTAAGTTCCATCTCTCGCGTTTGTCAAAAGGTTGTTTCATATACGGTACGGCATAACTTAGAGTGATTGTACCAAGAGGGGATTTCCAAATCAAGCTCATACCTACGGAAGCCCTTAAATTTTTTGAGTTAATAATGTTGTTATGTTTGAAAGTCTTATTATCTATACCATACATAGTTCCGATGTCATGGAATGCGGACATTTTTAGCCCCACTTCATTTGGAAGACCTATCGGGAATATAAGCTCTGTAGTTGAGGTATAATATGTATCGCCACCCAAAGCATCCTTGTTGCCATTATTGTCCCTAGGTCCAATACCGGCTGTGCGGAATCCGCGTAGATAATCTGGCCCAATAAAGAACCTATCATTCAAGTTGATTTCTTTACTGTTACCATATTTAAGTATATGACCCGCCCTACCCACAGCTTTAAATACCACATCTCGTTTGTAAACTGGGTAGAAAAAGGCAGCTGTTGCTCTATTAGAAAAATACTTAGAATATTTTTCTTTGCGCCAACCAAGCCCAGCTACGTCTTGCTCTAACTTGAGTAAATGTCCTTCTGTAGGAGCGATCCTATTATCTAGTTTATCGTAAGCCAGTGTGTGCCCAAATAGAGAAACCACATGTTTTCCTGCCTGCTCTTTAATGTATATAGAAGCATCTTTGTCAACGTCACTCACCTTCTCACGCTTTAAAGAGTATCTAAAGCCATGAGACAGATGTTCCGTAATATCATATCCCATACGTAGTGCAAAGCCCACATTCTTACTTTTGAAAGAGCTGGTTGATTTAAAATCTCTATTATTAGCAAAAATATCAAATCCAGCAGCAAGTTCTTTATCCATGAAAAAAGGCTCAGTAAAGCTGAAAGTTGCATTGCGTTCTTTTTGTGCAATGGATGTTGAAAGTTGAGTTTGCTGTCCTTTACCTAAAAAGTTATTTTCGCTTAAGGTTATCTGCCCTAAAGCTCCAGTGTCTGTGTTATAGCCCCCAGCGAAGTTAATAGAGCCAGTTGAAGTTTCTTCAACTTCAACATCGATATCCATTTTATCGGCTTCATCAGTTTTTTTGTTTTTAAAATCTACTTTGCCGAAATAATTGAGATTATCAATACGCTGCTTAGACCTTTGCACTTTAGTAATGTTATATGGATCACCTTCGGCTATACGCATTTCTCTGCGGATTACTTTATCTAGAGTGCGGGTATTATTTTTTATATTAATTTTACGTATGTAGACCTTGTAACTTTCCCTAATTATGAACTCAACAGTTGCTACTTTTTCTTGTGGATTAGTTGTGACTCTAGGGTCAATTTCAACAAAAGGGTATCCGTGCTCACCTAGATAATTTGTAATTGCATCAACAGATTCATCAATGTTTTCTTTGTTAAATCTGCGGCCTTCCTTAATTGTAACGAGCTTTTGTAACGTATTGCTATCAAAGCCTTTTATGTTGCTGTTAATTTTGAAAGCGCCAAAATTGTATTCATCTCCTTCATGAATTACAAAAGTGATTAAAAATCCATCCCTATTTAAAGAAAGCTCTGCAGTAGTGGAGGTTATTTTGAAATCAGCATAGCCTCTATTCATATAAAACCTACGCAGCATTTCTTTATCATATTCTAACTTATCTGGGTCATAAACATCTGCATTCGAGAAAAAGCGGTAAAATCTGTATTCTTTTGATGCAATTGTTTCGGACAAATCGGAGTCAGAAAAATTCTTATTTCCAGCAAAGTTAATTTTTCTGATTACAGCTTCCCTGCCTTCGTTTATCTCGTATATCAAATTAACTCTATTTTGATCTAGCTTAATAATCTTAGGCTCTATGTAAGCTGAGTATCTGCCAGTTTTTTGGTATAAGCTGGTAATTCTATTTAAATCAGATTGAAGCTTATAAGGAGAAAAAACGCTATTTGCACGCATGCTGATTTCTTGTAGAAGCTCTGACTCTTCTATTTTCCTATTACCATCAAAGCCAATTTTATTTATCAAAGGGTTTTCGGTCACCCTCACTATTAGGTCGCCACCTTCTTCCGAAATTCGCACATCTGAGAAAAACCCAGTTTCAAATAAATGTTTTATAGAGCTATCTATTTTTGCATTTGTTGCTTTTTCTCCTTCAATAACATCTAAATAAGCAAAGATAGTTTCTTTGCTTATGCGATGATTGCCTTCATATCGTATGCGCTTAATTTTTGGTTCAGCAGCACAAACAGCAAAACTAACAGAAATTGTTAGCATTAAGGCCAGCAAACTGTTTTTAATATGTTTCATTTAACCAGACTATTAAAACTTAGACAAAGTAATACATCAATTAAGCGCAAGTTTCAAACCATTTTCCAACCATACTTGTATCTACTTAGATTTATGCTAGTATAGGGCGATCTATCTGTTTGAGGGTTTGGTTATGCTTAAAAAGAGTTGTTTATTGATGGTGTCGGCTACTTTGGTATCCTGCTCCGGTGGTAGCGATTATGTGTCTTCTAGCGATGATTCTAGCTATCCTAAAACAAGAGAGGAAAGGCAAGTGGAAGAGATGGGTAGGCTAACAGGAGAGGGTGGCTTAACGATTTTTGGTGGTAAAAGCAGCTCATCTAAATCTACGCATGCGATCAATGTTAATAGTTATTTATGGCGTGCTTCACTTGATATTGTCCATAAAATGCCTGTACTTTCGGCGGACCCTTTTGGTGGATCGATAATAACGGATTGGCATAAAATGGATGTTATTTCGAAGGAACGATATAAGCTAAACATATATATAGTTGGTCATGAGTTGAGGTCTGATGCAATAAGGGTATCAGCTTTCAAGCAAGTCCTTGACAGGAATGGGAATTGGGGTGATATAATCGGCAATGACGCTCTTGCAACAGAGATAGAGAATAAAATTTTATTAAAAGCAAGGGCAATAAAGTATAAATCTGGCAGGTAACTATTGTCTAATATCAAAAAGCCTGTGGCCTTTTTTGCTATCGTCTTTTTAGCTATGAGTGTTTTTCTATACTCTATTTCGAGCATGTTAACGCCATTTTTTATAGCTATGTTACTAGCATATTTTTGTTCGCCATTGGTGGATAAGCTTTGCTCTCTTGGCATTAACAGGGATATTTCCAGCGCGATTGTTATTGCTGGAGTTTTTATTTTCTTGGGCTTATTTTTCGTAGTAGCACTGCCACTTTTTTATGAGCAAATAGTCTGGATTTCTCATGCTGCTTCCAATCACAAAGAGGATTTAAACAAGTTTATCTCTTCGTTTAAACATAATCAGTATTTAAACCCTACTATTCTTGCAAGCATAGAAAATTCTTTTACAGAAATAAGCTCGAGCATATTTAACGTATCAAGTAATATTATTTTAAAAATTTTGCAATCTAGTATGGCAGCTGTAAATATGGTTATGATTTTATTTATAACGCCGGTTGCGTTCTACTATTTCTTGGCTAATTGGGAGCATATCGTTGCTACAATTGATTCTTTAATACCAAGGAAGGCATATGGAGAATATAGTTACCTGAAAACAGAGATTGATGCAGCGCTCTCAAATTATGTACGAGGCCAATTTTTTGTATGTACCATAATGGGTATATTTTATGCTATTGGGTTATCCTTGGTTGGAGTTAAATCCTGGTTAGCGCTTGGCTTTATATCTGGGTCATTAACTTTTATTCCATATGTAGGAGCATTTTTTAGCATAACATTAAGCATGCTTGTGGCTGCTGTGCAATTCTTAGCTATCCCCCCGGTTTTGGCTGTGCTATTTGTATACCTGCTTGGGCAGATGATAGAGGCATATGTAGTAACGCCAAAGTTTTTAGGTAGGTCACTTGAGTTGAACCCTATGTGGATTATTTTCGGCTTGTTAGCTGGTAATGCTGCTTTAGGATTTGTTGGGATGTTGATAGCTTTACCGTTGACAGCAACGATTGCTGTGATTATAAAATACCTCATTAAACATTATAAAAACAGTTCAATCTATAATTAGGAAAGTATGACACAAGTTTTCGGGGTTGCAGGTGATTTGCTTAAGCAATATATATCTAAAATTGAAAGATTAGAGCAGGAAAAAACAGATGTTCTAACCACAATCCGCGAAACCTATGCCGATATGAAGTCTAGCGGGCTGGAGCCTAAAATTATTCGTAGAATCCTAAAAGAAAGGAAGATGGATAAAAACGAATTAGATGAAGAAGAAACATTACTTGTTATGTACAAGCGTGCTCTTGGAATGCTGCCTGAGCTAGACGGAGAATAATTTTAGCTATAATACCAAATCTCAAAATAAATTATTTTCTGTGCATTGATATGTTCTGCACCGCGTAGATTTGGCCTTAAATTGCATAATAAAAATTTATATAAGATATTATCTTGATAATCCTTAAGATTTTTAGTTGCTATTAGCCAAAGAAAATGATAGAGTGCGAAAACCGCAAATTATGTATTATTTATGTCCAAAAGGCGAAAATTTGTCCTAATAAAGTTTATTATCCTTTTCACTATAATTTTTTCGTTTTTAGCTCATCATTATTTATATCACGAGTTCTGCATAGAAACTAGATATGCCTTTGATTTTGGCTCTGGTGCTATTAAATCTAAAGCAGTTCATTTTAACGCGTGCACTAATAAAATTCATAAAATATTCGGTCAATTTGACAAGCCTATAAAATTTATTCACTGCTTAGTTCCATCTGAAAACGGAGCGCACCATGTAGATGAAAAATGCATAAATCGCGCTATCATAGAATTTAATAATTTTGAAGGTGAGTATAATATATCTTGCCACAAGAATAAGTGCGCTGGTGTTGCAACTGCTTGGGCTAGAAAGGCTGATAACATCGATGTAATCATCAAAGCATTAGAAAGCAATGGCGTTAAAATGAAAGTTTTATCCCAAAAAGATGAGGGCATCTATGGCTTCAATGCTGTACTAAACAGCCCAGATGTTGAGGGAATCGCTCCTGAGGATCTTATAGTTTGGGACCTTGGTGGTGGCAGCTTTCAATTATCTATGCTAGATGAAAAAGGCGAAATATATGTATATCATGGCCCGCATGGGGTAGAGAGCTTTGAGCGAGAATTGCGAGCAAAGTTTGAGCTACTATCTTCTGCAGATATGCCATTTTTCACAGGAGAAGAGCTTGAAGAAACCTTTGAATATGTATATGAAAAATATGGTAGAGCTATTTTAGAAGATCCGGTAATAGCGGCTAAAATTAAGAATAATCCAAAAATTAAGGTATATGCTATAGGTGGACCACTAACCAAAGGTATAAAAAAGCAAATGTATGTACCGCAGCATGCAACATTATCGGATTTGAAAAGTACAGCTTTTATATTTGAAAACCGCTCCGCTGATGATGTATATTGGAATTCATTTCCAGAATTACCTATGCACTATGTGAAGTCTGCTCAAATTTCATTGGTGTTAGTTCATGGTATTATGCGAGGATTAGGTGTTGAGAAAATTGATATAATAGATACCACCTTAGCAGATTATGTTTTGTATGAGAAGGATCTTTGGCGTATTGAGCAAGAGTAATGTTATACTAATCTCAGCTCAACGTAATGGCGTAGTAAGTTATTAATACAAGAGATTTAATCAATTTTAGTCTTTAAATAAATTATCTCCCCATGGTGATATTATTGCGGATATTTCAACAATACTTAGGCAGAAAAGCGACTAGCCGCGGGGGCAAAAAATTTGTATATGCAGGCGCATAGCGCCTACTATAGTTATAGCGTTATAAAAATAGTATGGCATTTTAATAAAAAGCAATAATGCAAACAGCGACCCCGCTGTTTGTTAATACTTGACGTTCCGTCACTTCGTTTGACGTTCCGTCACTTCGTTTGACGTTCCGTCACTTCGTTTGACGTTCCGTCACTTCGTTTGACAAGATCTTCATAAAAGATCTTATAAGACTGGCGTAACTCTACACACAAGTATAGCCAAATCGGTATAAAAAGGCATGAAACATCTATAAAGAATTGCGATGCCCCAATTTTTCAAATTAACGAATTATATGTTTTTGATAAATGAAATTCATTGACAATCAAAGGGATAGCTTATAATTTCTTGAGCATGTATCAAAATAATCTTTCTTGATAAGATTATTAAGTGTCTTTTTAAAATAAGGGTAATATGAGAAAATTGATCAAAGCAAGTGTTTTTATAGCTTCCTTATCTATCCTTAATAGTGCAAATGCGACAAATGGATATTTTATGAGCGGTTATGGTAGTAAGCTTGGTACATCTGGTGCAGGCGTTGCTAAAGCTATGGATGCTACAGATGGGTATAGTAATCCAGCTTTATTGGCCAGGGCTCCGAGTAATTTTTTTGTGGCTCTAGGCATGTTTCATCCTAAGCGTTTTAAAGATACCTCAGCAACGCCGCCACAATCTATACTTGGTGGGGCGCCAGCAGGTAATCCAATTGCTGGTAAACAGTGGAGTAAAAGTAATAATTTTCCAGATGGATCGATCGCAGTTTCTTGGAACAAAGATAAATATAGCGTAGGTTTTTCTATTACAGGGTCAGGAGGGATGAATACAGATTATCAGAATCCGCGCATAAATCCAGCCGTGATCAGTAGTAATAGTTATGACATGGGTGTTAACTACAGAATAATAAACTTCACTCCAGCCCTTGCTATGCCTATAATGAATAAGCAAATTTCTATTGGTATTGCTCCAATTATTTCATATTCTGACTTTAGAAGTACGTCAGCAAATTCTACATTTGCTGAGACATCTGGTAATAACAAGACTGATAGAGCCTGGGGTGTAGGTGCACGCCTTGGTTTTGATTGGAAAATGACCAATGAATTAACTTTTGCCGCTGCTGGTCAGATTCCTACTTATTATCAAAGGTTTGATAAGTATAAAGATATCTTGAAAAGTTCCTTCAATTATCCTGCGAATGCAACAGTTGGGTTTGCTTGGGATGCTACAAAAGATACTACGCTGATGCTGGATTATCAGTATATTCATTATAAAGGTACAAAGCTTTTGAAAGACAATCCTCAAAATGGAGGCTTTGGTTGGGATAATATGAATATATTTAAAGTTGGCATAGAGCATAATTTTAAAGATTGGTTAACAGCAAGGGCTGGATATAGTTATGGCAAATCTCCTATATCCAAGGAAGTTGTGTTTGCTAACGTGATAGCTCCTGCTGTTGTAGAGCATCATATAAGTGGCGGCTTAAAGTATAAGACATCAAAATCTAAAGCGGTATCTCTTTCTGGATACTATGTTCCTATGAAGAAGATGACAGATAGTGGTGCTGGTGATCTGTATAGTAATTTTGGTAAAAATACGCAAATAGGTATGCGTCAATTTGGCATCCAGGTTTCTTATCAGATTTTATTCTGATAATTAAAGTATCACTAAAGTGGTATAAAAAGGCATGAAACTTCTATAAAGAATTGCGGCGCCGTTTGGGATGACGGCGCTTTAGCTTAGTCAGGCATCGCAAGTCTTTTAAGGGGTTTTACCTCATGTATGCAAATCTTAAATTTATCCAAACTAATGTGCCTTGTTTATACCGATTGAGTTATCTTAGCTAGAAAGGTACTGATAAAAACGCTCAGAAGCTTGACAATTAACTTTTAAAATTGCTGGCACCTCATAAGGATGGTTACTTGACAACCATTGCTCAAACTGATGCAAGTTTTTCAAAGAGGTCTTAAATATCAGAACATATTCATCAGCCTCTTCTACCTTACCTTGCCATTCATATATAGATAAAGCTCCAGGTATGATGTTTACACACTTAGCTAATTGCAAACCCACTGCTTTCTTTGCCAACTTCTTTCCTTCATCTAGAGAAGATACCGTAGTATAGATAATAGCAATTTCATAGTTAGACATTATAATTCCTTCTTCTTATATTCACACAAATCAACAATCAAACATTTGCCACATTCTGCCTTTCTAGCTTTACATGTGTAGCGGCCATGCAGTACTAACCAATGGTGGGCGTAATCCTTCCAAACATCGGGTATTACTTTCATCAATTCCTGCTCGGTTTTTTCTACATTGGTAGTCTTACAAAGGCCTATCCGATTGCTTACTCGAAAAACATGCGTATCAACCGCAATTACCTTATGCCCCCAAATTGAATTCAGCATAACATTTGCAGATTTCCTTCCTACTCCGGGCAATTTGCAAAGGTAGTCAAAGTCACTCGGCACCTCACCGCCAAATTGTTCAACTAAAACCTTGCTTAAGGCGATTATATTCTTAGCTTTGTTGTTAAAAAGGCCAATGGTTTTAATATATTCTTTCAAAGCTTCTTCACCCAGAGCAACTATCTTATCTGGCGTTCCAGCAACCTCAAATAGTTTTGGCGTAACCTTATTCACACCTTTATCAGTAGACTGTGCGGAAAGCACCACTGCTACCAAAAGTTCATACGGATTAGAATAATGAAGCTCAATTTTTGGTTCTGATTTGTTTTCTTTAAAGCGGCGAAAAATTTCGTTTATCTTTTGCTTATTCATGTTATACCAAATTTCAAAATAAATTGGGCATTAGTGCTCATATTTTGACAAAATTACTTGGTAAAAAATTGCTGAATATGTAAAATATTCAGCTGCTCTTTCCCCTTCGCACCTTGCCAAAATCTGGCACTACTACCTAAATTTGTTTTGAAATTTGGTATAAGGTATGCGAACATCTTGGGAACAACGATAATGCCAAAATGCCCAAAAGTAAAACCATATTTAGCCTCGCTGTTATAACCCCATTTTTCAATGAGGAACATTGTGTTGAAGCTTATTTTACAAGGATAATTCCAGTGTTAAATAAAGTTACTCAAGAATGGGAAATATTATGTGTAGATGATGGCAGTACGGATAAAACTAGTGAGCATTTATTAAAGCATGCAGAACTAAATAGCAGAATTAAAATAATTACCCTTTCGCGAAATTTTGGCAAAGAAGCAGCTCTAACTGCTGCATTTGATTATGTCCATGCTGATGTGGTTATACCAATTGATGCTGATCTTCAAGATCCTCCAGAGTTAATACCGGATATGGTCAAGCTTTGGAAGGAAGGATATGTTGTAGTAGATGCAGTAAGAAAATCAAGAGCAGACTCGCAGCTCAAAAAAATATCTGCGTGGATTTTCCATAGATTAATGCGCTTTTTGACAGATGGTAAAGTGCCATCAAATGTTGGTGATTTTAGATTAATTGACAAAAAAGCTGTGAACGCAATTCGCATGATGGATGAAAAAACCAGATACATGAAAGGTATAGTATCCTGGGTGGGGTTTAAGCGCACACATCTTGAATATTCTCGCCCTGGTAGATTTGCTGGCCAAAGTAATTTTGGTTTCTTAAAACTTTTTAAGTTGGCATGTGATGGTATATTTTCTTTCAGCAGTAAGCCACTTAAGATCTGGTTATATATCGGGGTAATGCTCTCGGGAATTTCATTTTTTTATGCCTGTTTTCTTATAGCTAAAACTATACTATATGGAGTTGATTTACCTGGTTATGCATCGATTATGGTTTCCATATTGTTTATGGGAGGGGTGCAATTAATAAGTCTTGGCGTTTTAGGCGAATATATAGCTCGTATCTTTAAAGAAGTAAAAAACCGCCCAATTTACATAGTAGATAAAACTCATGGGTTTGAAGATGAGTGAAAAGAAGATATTACTCGACCCAAACACCGGTCAATTAATTGCGATAACTGGTGGAATAGGAAGTGGTAAAAGTTTTGTGCTGCAGTATCTAAAAGAATTAGGTTTTGTAGTGTTTGATGCTGATAAAGCCGTTCATGAAATGCTAGCTAGTGGTGGAAATGCTTATGAAGAAGTTAAGCGCAAGTTTCCAAATGCTGTAATCGACAACGAAATAAACCGCAAGGCTTTAGGTGAAATAGTATTTAAGGATAATGAAAAACTTAGTGAGCTTGAGGAAATTATACATCCTAAAGTTAAAGAAGCTAGAGATGCCTGTATTAAGCAGAATGCGGGCAAGTCAGTTGTATGTGAAATCCCATTATTATTTGAAAAAAATCAGCAGGATAATTACGATTTGATTATTGTAACTGTTGCACCAATTTACAAACAAAGGGAACGAGCTTTACAAAGAAAAGACATGACTGAGGATAAATTTAATGCGATAATAGCCAAACAAGTTCCAGATGTAATTCGTTTGCGTGGCGCAGACTTTGTGATTGAAACTGGAGTAAGCGAGCAAGAAACAAAAAAGCAAATCAGGGAAATAATTGCAGATGGCAGAAATAAGAGAAATAGTGCTCGACACTGAGACTACTGGATTGTATGCAAAAAGTGGCGATAAAATTGTTGAGATAGGCTGTGTCGAGCTAATAAATAAGGTGCGCACTGGCTCAACTTTCCATACTTATATAGACCCACAACGCGACATTCCTATGGAGTCTTTTAAGATTCATGGCATCTCAGCAGAATTTGTAAAAGGCAAGCCAATCTTCTCTAAAATAGCCAAAGACTTTTTGGATTATATTGGCACCAGTCAACTGATAATCCACAACGCTGGTTTTGATATTTCATTCCTCAATTACGAACTTGCCACAATAGGGCATCCAGAAATCTCTTTTAACCGGGTTATTGATACTTTAACACTCGCTCGCCGCAAACATCCAGGGGCGCCTGCCTCTTTAGATGCGTTGTGTAAACGCTTTAATATTAGTTTGGAATCTCGGGATAAGCATGGCGCTTTAATTGACGCAGAATTGTTGGCACTTGTATATGTGGAATTAGTTGGAGGTGCACAATCAAGCTTAGATTTAGCAAGCAAAAAAGTAGAATCTAGCACTGCTGCTTTAGCCTCCAGAGAGCAGCGTCCTGCAAGGTCTTTTTTAGCATCGGCACAGGAAGAGTTAGAGCATGCAGACCTTTTAAAAGGGATAGTTAATCCTTTATGGCTTAAGTAAAAGCCTAAATACAAATGCAATTATAAGTAAGTAAATTTGTTTATGTATAAGTTATTAAAAACGTTAATGATAACAACCATTATGGGGTTATTCTCTTTATCAGCAAATGCTTCAGAAGCTTGCTTCATTGCCAAGGAAGATGGCAGAATAGTAAAGCAATTGGGTAAGTGTGCAAAGCGCCACTCGCCAGTTTCCACATTTAAAATTGCTTTAGCTGTTATCGGATTTGATGCTGGTATATTAACATCTCCAAAAGCTCCAGTAATAAAGGTGACACCTGAAATAGAGAAAAATTATTTCATCCATTATAATCCTAAAAAACACCCTATAATGCTTTTTTGGAAACAAGCACAAACTCCACAAAGCTGGATGCATAACTCCGTAATATGGTATTCTCTATACATTACACACCAACTTGGTATAGAAAAATTTCAGGAATATGTGAATAAGCTGAATTATGGCAACAAAAATGTTGCAGGTGACCATGTTAAAAAAGATGGATTGATGGCTTCTTGGATTGATGGTTCTCTTGAAATATCACCGTTAGAGCAGGTTCAGTTTATAGAGAAATTGGCAAACAATACCTTGCCTTTATCCAAGACCGCCCAAGAAAATACTATTAAGATTATAAAGATGGAATCTATATTTGATGGATGGCAACTTTATGGGAAAACCGGTGGTGGAATAAAGATGGGATGGTTTGTTGGCTGGGTTGAAAAAGATGGAAGACGCATAGAATTTGCTCAATACGTTGAGCAACCAGAAAACGCGCTTTTAAGTAGTGGTAGGGTTGCCAAAGAAGTCGCTAAAGATAATTTAATAAGTTTGATTATAAAATAATAATTGGCCTTTATAATTTAACAATAAGTAAAAGTCTAAATACTATTTCCGAAAAATAAATTAATGTTACGAAATGTCAGCGAAATACGCTGGGTTCTGCTGATGATGCATCACCCATATTTATCAGCTTTTCGTCCAGCGATGCCATGCTTCCATTCATAGCGGGCGCTATCTGATAAAACTAACAAGCTATTTTTCTCTAATAGTAGTGAGTGTTTTTCTCCCCATTTAGAAAAATCCATTAAGCAAGGTGAGCCAAGGCTGAGTGAGGCAATAGTTTTGTCAAAGCATCGTTAACAAGCTTAAACTCTATGCATCAGTTGTGCATAGAGTTTAAGTATCTTACTTATGCAGAAAGCCCAATGTCAGAAAGTTTTGATGCGCATATGTTTTTAATGTCACCGATTATTTTAGTCATATCGATATTATCCCTATAATAACAGCAAGCGCCGGCAGCTGCTGTGATTAAAGCAATCGATGCTACGCCGCACATTGCACTTTTGATTTCTGGATAAAGCTTTATATAAGAATAAATATATTGGAGTTTGGATCCAGCATTCAAGAAGCCTGATTTAGTTAAATACTCTTTAGCTGTTATCAAATCCAGTATTTCCTGCTTTAGGATATCATCACCTTTTATATTGCCACACCATCCTTTAACTTCCTCAAAATTAATTTCTGGATTTAGGTCTACAGCTTTGTTAAGCGCTAACCTAACATACTCTTTCTTAACTGCTGAGTTGTCTGGCAGAAATTTGTCACTCGAAGAAAGTATTCCATAATGCCCAAAATTTTTCTTTATGCTACCTTCATAAAGGTTATATTCTATGGAACATTTAAGAATATATCGAGAGAATAGTGAGGGGGTTATGCCGTGAAAGTATGATCCACGACTAACGTTCCCTTCCTCTAAAAAACCTTTAATTTTTTTCATCTCTTCGAGATGGTAGTTTACAACCATGACTCTAGTACTCGTATCTAGCCAGTTAAGCATGCTTTCAAGTAAATAAGGGTTACCCAGGCCAAACACATGGTCCCAATCAATTCCAGAGGCGGAATGGCCAGACAGAAAAAAATCCTTACCCAATTTATCTATTAGAAGTTTTATAAGCTTTATCTGGCGGCTTTTTTGCAAATCCTCTGACCGAACTATATTGTTAAATAAAAATGCAAAAATAGTTTGGGTGCCGTAGCTACTCATAAGATCATATGCGGACATATTTTTCAAATGATCATCAATAAACTTACCCACAGTTATTTGTTGACTAGTAATTTTATCAAGAGCTTGACGCATTCTGTATAACCTTAAAAATTAATTTAATACGCTCTATTATACGATAAATTTACAATATTTTCAAGGCTTTAACAAAGGATTTAAGATTTTTCTGCAAATTGCATTGTTGTATAGAAATTATTGATTTAACTATAATGTATCAACTACTACCGGCTTAAGCCGGTAGTTTGGTAAACGCTTGCAAAGCAGATTAGGAGTTTCAAAACTCAGAAATTTTGAAATTATCATGACCATGA
>JAQSWL010000072.1 GCA_029266655.1 Candidatus Midichloriaceae bacterium
TTTTTTGTTAATGCCATTGCTTGTTTAATTGCATATTCTTTCAGAAAAAATAAGCCCGCCTTTAAATTCCCTTCTTCCCTTATCCATAACTGACGTTAATGACATATTTATGGCATCAATTGTTGTAGTTGGGAATATCGTTATATATCTTCCTATACTCAACTTTTTTTGTCCTCAGCTTTTTCCTATGATCAATATTCGAGAAAACATGCACCTATCCTTAGCTGCTTCTGCAATTGGCCTTGTAAACTACGCTTCGCAAAACTGCATTACTGGATGTAGAATTATAGATGAATCCCTAGATCTAATAGACCGCACCTTAGATGCAGTACTGCCAGAATGGATTAGGTAGTTTATTATAGCCAAAGCGTTAGCGAGGCATCAAAAATCAGGATCGTGATAATGGCTAGGTGGCGCTATATTTGGAATTCTATCATTTAAAATAGCTTTAAATGATGGGCGAGATTTCACTAGCGCATACCACTCTTTTGCAGACTTGTTATACCCCCAAGGCACATCGCCAACATAATCTAATACCGAGAGTTGGGCCGCAGCAGCAATGTCTGCTACGGTCGCCTCTTCACCACATAAGTATGCATTTTCTCTTCGCAAATAAGCTATGTAATCCAAGTGGTAACTTATATTGTTTTTTGCAGCTTGAATAGCCTGGGAATTTGGATAACCCTGGCGCGACACTGTTTTAATAATTTTTTCATTTAGAATATATCTAGTAACTTCCTGATAAAATTTATTGTCAAACCATTCAGTTACTTTGCGAACTCTAGCCCTAGCGTTAAGGTCGGTGGGCAAAAGTCTTTTTTGCGTATAAACTTCTTCCAAATATTCTGTAATCGAGTTATTTCCACTCAAAACCACTTTATCACCAATTAGCACTACAGGGGTTTCTCCTGCAGGGTTCATCTTCAAAAAGCTTTTTCTGCGCTGCCAATATGGTTCATGAAACAGCTCAAAATTCACTCCTTTTTCCTTAAGAATTATTCTCAATTTCCTGGAAAATGGGCATAATGAATAATGGTAAACCTCTAAGGTATTCATGCAACCCCCACCAATTCTTCTGGTAGCTTAAACTTAACGTTTTCGTTTAAGCCGGTATCTTGAGTTTTTACAGTAATATTTGCTATTTCTTCAAGGCGCCCTAATACCTTTTCCAATAAAATTTCAGGGGCAGAAGCACCTGCAGTAATGCCAACTTTCGTTTTCCCGTCAAACCAACTAGAGTCAATGTCTTCCCCACCATTTATCAGATAAGATGGTTTGCCAATTTCTTCACCTAGATCTCTCAACCTGTTAGAATTAGAGCTATTATGAGACCCAATAACTAAAATTACATCCACCTCTTGGGCCAACTTTCTAACAGCATCCTGACGATTTTGTGTCGCATAACAAATATCTCTTAAATCTGGACCTTCGATCATCGGAAATCGCTCTTTCAAAGCATTGATAATATTTCTTGTGTCATCAACACTTAATGTGGTTTGAGTAACATAAGATAATTTTTTAGGATTCTGCACACTTATTTTCGACACATCTTCAACTGATTGCACTAAAATTACTTTAGATTTAACCCTACCACTAGTACCCTCAACCTCTGGATGCCCTTCATGGCCGATTAGGATAATCTCCCTGCCCTTTTCTTCATGCTTTTGAGCCTCCTTATGAACCTTACGCACCAATGGGCATGTAGCGTCTATAACTTCTAAGTCTCTAAGTTTTGCATCATTCTCCACCTTTTCTGCCACGCCATGTGCAGAAAATATAGCAATTGCGCCAACTGGAACATCTGTAACTTCATCTACAAAAACCGCCCCTTTGCGCCTTAAATCCTCCACAACATATTTATTGTGAACTATTTCATGCCTAACATAAACCGGAGCACCATATTTCTTTAAAGCCCGCTCCACAATCTCAATGGCACGCTCTACACCCGCGCAAAAGCCACGTGGCTTTGCTAATACTACATTTAAAACTCTTTTTGACATTGGATCATTTAAATTTTTACAGGTTGATTTTAGATAAAATTATTAATCTTATCCAGTTAAATCTTGCGGGTGGTGATAATTTTGATAATATTACCTGTTTGATTTGTTTGGTTAAATACTTTTGCTATGAAAATCCCAGAGCATATAGCCATTATTATGGATGGAAATGGACGGTGGGCAAGTAGATTAATACTACCCAAAAAGGCTGGGCATAAAAAAGGCGCTCAAGTTGCTAAGCAAATCGTTATTGATTGCAAAAAGCTAGGTGTAAAATACCTAACTCTTTATACTTTTTCTTCAGAAAACTGGTGCCGCCCGAAGGATGAAGTTGCAGACTTAATGAATCTGCTCCGAGAATATTTATCATCTAGCGCTCAAGAATTGATTAAACAAGATGTGAGAATAAGGTTCATAGGAAGGAGATCTATCTTAGATGCGGATATCCAAGAACTTATGTATAAAGTAGAAGAAGAATCTAAACATCATGCATTTACCCTTGTGCTTGCAATAAATTATGGTAGCCACGATGAATTGCGCGATGCAGCTATGGAATTTGCAAATTATAAGCAGCAAAATCCTGATGCGACTGCTAATGATTTTGAAAAATTCCTATATACAAAAGATATTCCCAACCCAGACCTTCTAATACGAACCGGCGGCGAATTAAGGATTAGCAACTTCTTGTTATGGCAACTTGCCTATACAGAGCTATACTTTACCGATACCATGTGGCCTGAATTCAGCGAAAAAGATTTAATAAACGCAGTAGAAGATTTCTCAAGCAGAGAAAGAAGATATGGAGGTAGAAACTCATGACCAATAAACTAGAGGTTTTCGGAAAAACCCATTTGTCACAAAGAGCTATAACCTCAGCCATACTTATTCCGCTTGCAATTTTAATCTTCTCTTTAGGTGGAATTGTATTCACAATTACCTGCATGGTAATTGCTGTATTCATGGCGTACGAATGGTCTAACATGGTGGGACCAGAAAACCGCAAATGGCAGCTAATTGGCTTGCTTTACATCGTTGCGCCGCTGATTTCTTTGATTCATCTAAGAGCCCTGGATGATGGCCTAATATTAATTTTATATCTATTCACTTGTGTTTGGGCGACGGATATTGGAGCTTATATGTTTGGCATTTTAATAGGTGGCCCTAAAATTGCCCCTTCCATAAGTCCGGCTAAAGTATGGTCTGGCGCATTGGGTGGAATAATAATGGCCGTTTTTGTTTCTGCATTTTTTGTGGCGTTTAATTTATTGCCTTCTAAATCTTTTATTTACGCTGCCATAGTACTTTCCGTCTTAGCTCAAATTGGCGACTTTACTGAATCTTATTTCAAACGAATCTTTAACATTAAAGATTCCGGCAGTATAATCCCTGGGCATGGCGGAGTTTTAGATAGGTTTGATAGCATAATTACAACCGCGCCTGCTTTAAGTTTATTAATATATTTTATAGACTTTGGTATTAAATGAAGAAAGTTATTAATATTTTAGGCGCAACAGGCTCAATTGGTGATAGTGGCTTTTCCGTTATACGCGAACATCCTGATAAGTATGAAGTTGGTGTAATTGTGGCAGGAAGTGATGTACGAAAACTTATTAAATTAGCATTGGAGTTCAAACCTAAAGCTGTAGCAATTTTTGATAGTTCCAAATACTCTGAACTAAAAGAAGCCTTTTCTGGTGGCGGTGTACAAATTTTTTCTGGAGAAGCTGGAGTTATAGAAGCTGCGTCTATAAGCGCTGATATTACATTATCTGCTATTTCTGGATTTGCTGCATTAAAACCAACGCTTGCTGCAATTGAAAATTCCAAAACTATAGCACTTGCCAATAAAGAAAGTTTGGTATGTGCTGGAAATTTAGTGCTAGAAAAAGCAAAAGCTTATAATACGAAACTCATTCCAGTAGATTCTGAACATAATGCCCTATTCCAAGTATTTGAAAGCGATAATGCTGATAAAGTAAAATCAATAACTATAACGGCATCTGGTGGAGCATTCCGTAACTTAACCCTTAAAGAAATGGAAGACGTTACTCCACAGATGGCACTAAAACATCCTAATTGGTCCATGGGCCCAAAGATAACCGTAGACTCCGCAACACTAGCTAATAAAGGGCTGGAGTATATAGAAGCGTGCGTACTGTTCCCTGTTTCTGATGGTCAAGTGAAAGTGCTTATACATGCAGAATCAATAATACACGGTATGGTAAGCTATAAAGATGGATCTGTGCTTGCGCATCTTGCACAACCTGATATGCGCGTTCCAATAGCTTACTCTTTTGCGCATCCAGAAAGATTAGAAGTATCTCATAAAGGTTTAGACTTAGCGCAAATTGGAAAGCTTAGCTTTGCCACGCCTGACGATTCCCGCTTTCCTATGCTAAAGCTAGCTCAAGATTGCATGGCTGCTGGCCAAGATGCCAGAGTTGCTTTTAATGCCGTAAACGAAGTGGCTGTCAGTTATTTTTTAGATAACAAAATAAAATTTTTAGACATAAATAAGTTAACTAGTTTTTGCGTAAATTCTCGCAAAAGCGCATCCTTTAGAGACGCAGAAGATATTTGTGAATATGATGCCTACATAAGAACATTAGCGTCAGAAAAAATTTTATCTTTATAAGCTGTTTCTTAACAACTTTTCTGTTGCAAAATATTTTACAAACAATATATTCCGGGCACAACTTTTTACCTAGGAGTATAAATTATGACAGAAAATACAACAGCTATTGGCTTTAACCAAGAAGTTACAACAGAATTCATGGAAACTCTTTTGAGCGAACATGCTTCAAAATTTACCAAATTTTTAAATGGTAGAGAAGCTACAGCAGAAGAGTTGGCAGCTTATGCTGAACAAGCAGGTCTTAGCCTTGAGCAAGTGCTTGGCAGCACAGGTCTTGAAGTAAGTGGCGTGTTAGAAATGTTCGCTGCATACAAAGCTAAATACGAAACTCCTGCTGAAGAAGTTGCTGCTGCTGAAGTTACAGAAACTCCTGCTGAAGAAGTTGCTGCTGCTGAAGTTACAGAAACTCCTGCTGAAGAAGTTGTTGCTGCTGCTGATACAGAAGCTCCTGCTGAAGAAGTTGTTGCTGCTGAAGTTACAGAAGCTCCTGCTGAAGAAGTTGTTGCTGCTGCTGATACAGAAGCTCCTGCTGAAGAAGTTGTTGCTGCTGATACAGAAGCTGCTAGTGAAACACCATGCAAAAGCGAATGTGCTGACGTGTGCAATGGGCCAGCTCCTGAATTAGCTTCTACTACACCAGCAACACAAGATGATATGCCTGCATAAGGATTGTATCTTGATTGATGGTATACCAAATCTCATAAATAAATTGAGATAGTAAAGCCAGATTTTGGCAAAGTGCGAAGGGGAAAAGCAGTTGAATATTTTACATATTCATCAATTTTTTACCAAGTGAATTTGCCAAAAGATGAGCTTTGATGCTCTATTTATTTTGAGATTTGGTATTAGGTAAATGCGAAGCGGAGAAAGGGCTTTAGTATTTTATATACCAAAAACTTTTTCCTCAAGTAAAGTTGTCTAAAAGATATGAGCTTGTAACCAGTTATTTTTGGGAATTGGTATTATAACCTCAGCTCGACATAAGGAATAAAAAAGTGGAAGGAGCAGCAATTTGAGCACCGTAAGCCTATACTTAATAAGTGCGGACGCGGTGCGACGCCATACTTCCCGACATCTGGAGGCAATCCATTGATTTCTATAAGATAAATTGTCCTTGGATAGTTATAATATTGAATCCATCAAACATAACTTTAAAGGGAAAGCGCTGGCCGTGGGGGGCAAAAAGGTCTGCGCATAAACGCGCATGAGCGCGAGCAGACCTTTTTGAGCCAGCGCTTGACTGACTGCGTCAGTGGTAGGAGGATTATTGAATTTTTTCTGAAAGAATATGCAATTAAAGGAAAAATCAAAGGTGAAGTGCGACACCTAATCTGGTAGGATACCAGTGCTTAAAAAAAAGGAGTTGCACAAATGCCATTATACAAGCATTTATCATTAGATGATAGAGAGAAGATATACCT
>JAQSWL010000073.1 GCA_029266655.1 Candidatus Midichloriaceae bacterium
ACAACGGCAACCCGTTGTTTGCATTATTGCTTTTTATTAAATTAAAACACACTCTCTTTTTATGGCTTTTATATTTCTTAGCACTTTCAACAGTTATGGTTCTTGGGGGGCAAGCGTGAAGCGCTTGATCCCGGCCTGCAAGATCTTCTATAAAGATCTTGCGAAAAATTAACAAACAGCGGGGCCGCTGTTTGCATATTGCTTTTTGTATTTGCAGTAAAATTTCTTCCATAGGAAACACACCTAAACCAAAGTCAAGGCAATGCAATTTTTCAGCATCACTTCAACTGACATTTCAAAGCTTTGATATCATCATTCATTTGCTTTTTAATAGTATTTTGAGCATTAGGAAATTCTTTTTTTAATTTCAATAATGTTATGCAAGCTTCATTTTTGCGCTTATCAAGCTTAGCTAATGATTTTGCAAGCTTAAGTAGATTATCGGGAGCTCTAGAACCACGTATGTTAGCCTGATATCCTTTCAGATATTCCACAGCGGATTTAACATAGTCCTCCTGAGCAAAATAGGTTTCTCCATTCCAATAATATGCACTGCTTACTAACTCACTGTCTGGATACTTTTTCAAGAATTTCTGAAACATAGCTCTAGCTTTTACATAGTCACGGTCTTTGAGCATTGAATATGCATCTTGATACTCCTGCTCCATATTTTTTTGCTTAAGCGCTTTAGTTACTATAGGATCTTTAGCAACTTCTGGAGATAAATTAGTAGTGTCCACAGCTTCTTTCTTCACAGAAGCTTTATCTGCATCTGATTGATTTAAAATAGCATTGTTATCTAAGTTAGCATCTATATTATCCAGGATCTTTTGTTCGCTTGAGAGCTCTTTTTTCTCCTTAGCCATTTGAGTAAATCTATACTCCATATCGGCAGAAAGCTTAACCAATTTCTCGTTCGTGCGGCTATTTTCAAATTGCAATTTCTCAACCTCACCTCTAATCGCTTTTAGCTGCTCCTTAATTTCTTCTAGCTGAGCAACATTAGCGGCGTTAGCTCTTGAAGCCTGAACCTCATCTGAGACAGCCCATGCAAAGTTTGCCATTAAGCTAATTAACAAAAAAATCTTTAATTTCATAATCAAGCGATAATAATGTTTAATACCCTATTAGTTATATATATATGCTTTTTAACACTTTTTCCATCTAATTGATTCCTCACACTTTGCAATTCAAGAGCCGTTGAAAGAACCAAATTTTCTTCTGAATCTTTTGGCATCTCTATAGTTCCCCTCATTTTTCCGAGCACTTGCACAGCTATAGTTACAGTGTCTTCTTTCATCAAAGCACTATCAGCCTTTGGCCAACCTTCAAAAGCAAGTAAATTATTTGCATGCATCAAGCTCCACAGCTCCTCGGTAGCATGAGGAGTAAATGGATTTAGCAAACTAACTACAGCTTTTAATGTATCAAGTTTTACCTGCGTAGAGTAAGTGTCTGCCAATATCTCATTCGCAAGCTCTCTTATTCTAGCTATAGCACGATTAAAATGGTATTTCTCTAAATCTTCTGTAACCAAATGAATAGTTTTATGAGTCATAGAAACAAGCTTTTGGTCTTTAGTGTTTTTAGAGATATTTTCAGAGCTCAATGTATGGTAAATTTTGAATAATCTACTAATAAATTTCGCACATCCTTCAGCGCCTGCGTTTGTCCACTCCAAATCTTTTTCAGGAGGAGAATCAGAAAGCACAAACATCCTAGCAGTATCAGCACCATATTTTGCTATAATTGCATCGGGATCTATCACATTCTTTTTCGACTTGCTCATCTTAGCAACGCGGCCAACTATAACCTCAGCTCCAGTTTTTATATGATACGCTTTCTCTCCTTCAAATCTAACCTCTTCAGGTGGCAGCCATTTTCCAGACTCGCTATGTTTATAAGTTTCATGGTTTACCATGCCTTGAGTAAGCAATCGCTTAAATGGTTCTTCCACATCTAAATAACCACATTGTTTAAGCGCCCTAGTGAAAAATCTCGCATATAGCAAATGTAAAACAGCATGCTCAATACCACCTATGTATTGATCTACTGGCAGCCAATAATTAGCCGCTTCTTTATCAATTGGACCTACAGCTTTGTTATTGCAAAAACGCGCAAAATACCAAGATGAATCCATAAAGGTATCGAAAGTATCTGTCTCTCTCACAGCATCTTTATTACATTTAGGGCACTTAACGTGCTTCCAAGTTGGATGCTGTTCAAGAGGATTACCTGGTTTTTCAAAAGACACATCTTCAGGCAATTTAACAGGTAATTGCTCTTTTGGTAAAGGAACCACCCCGCAATCCTCACAGTGAATCATAGGTATAGGGCACCCCCAATACCTCTGCCTGGAAACACCCCAATCACGCAGCCTATATTGAGTTTTACCAGTCCCCACACCAAGTTTTTCAAGCTCTTGTATTACCTTAGCCTTTGCAGCAGGTATATCTAAGCCATTTAAAAATTGTGAGTTTATGATTGTTCCTGCAGAATTTTCTGTGTATGCCTCGCTAGCAACATCAACAACGCTATCATCTTTTGGCGCAACTACTTGCAAAATTGGTAAGTTGTATTTAACAGCAAATTCATGATCTCTTTGATCGTGCGCAGGGCATCCGAAAATAGCCCCTGTCCCATACTCCATCACTACAAAATTAACCGCATAAATCGGCAATTTAATTGTCTCATCTAAAGGATGAATCGCATAAAGCCCAGTAAAAATACCTTTCTTTTCAGCTGTATCAATCGATTCCTCAGCTACGCCCAAAGAGTCTGCTTCTTTGATCAACTCAGGCAATCCAGCTATATCTCTACTCTCTAATATTGGGTGATGAACAGAAACGCCAATAAAGCTAGCACCAAATAAAGTATCCGGCCTAGTTGTATATATCTTTATAGCCTTATCTACTTCGCCTTCAATTTTAAAATCTACATTTGCCCCTTGAGATTTCCCAATCCAGTTGGTTTGCATTAATCTAACTTTTTCTGGCCACTCAGTAAGGGTTTCTAAGCCCTGCAATAAATCTTCTGCAAAATTAGTAATCTTTAAAAACCATTGCTTTAGTTTGCGGCGCTCAACTATAGCGCCAGATCTCCACCCTCGACCATTTTCAACCTGCTCATTTGCAAGCACGGTGTTGTCGACCGGGTCCCAATTCACTATTGATTCCTTTTGGTAAGCTAAGCCATTTTCATAAAAATCGATAAATATAGCTTGTTGATGCATATAATAATTTGGCAAGCAAGTTGTTACCTCCTTGTCCCAATCATAAGTAAGGCCTATTGGTTCGCATTGAGAACGCATATGGGAAATATTTTGCAGCGTCCATTTTTCAGGATGAATATTATTTTCAATAGCAGCATTTTCAGCGGGTAAGCCAAAAGCATCCCAGCCCATTGGATGCATTACATTATATCCTTGACGCGAGCGAAAACGAGCAATTACATCACCTATAGAGTAATTACGCAAATGCCCCATATGTAATTTTCCAGAGGGATATGGAAACATTTCCAAAACAAAGAATTTTGGCTTTTCATTACGTTCAGCAGTGGCGAAAGCTTTTTTCTCTTGCCATATCTTTTGCCACTTTTTGTCTATACTTGTGGAGTAATTTGAAGGTGTATTCATAATATCAAATAAATTTTATTCGCTGATAGCATAAATGATATTCACAAAAAATGAATAAAAAATTTTTAATGCTATCACATCGTTATTATTATATAAATACTTAGCTGTATTAGAATTCATAAAGATATTTATGCGCGTGTTTATAACCCCTAGTGCAAAGAGTGTAATTTCCTTATCAATAGATTTGGGTATAGCTTTTACTGTAGCTGTTGTGGGAGTTTATTTACGCCTTGGCAATGACTTGCACATTTACATTAATGATTTTATAAATCATGATGCCATATTTGTTTTAAGCGCCTTAGTTAGTAATTTTGTTTTCAATATTTACAGGGGCATATGGCGATATTTTAATCCGGAATATTTAATACGTTATTTTAAATATGCTACTTTAACAGTACTTTTATTCACGCTTATACTATTCTTTACCAACAGACTGGAAAGTTTTCCGAGATCGGTAATTTTTATAGACTGGGGATTACTGATTTTAGCAACAGCAGCGCCTAGGATGCTATACACAATGTATCGTGTATCATCAATTAAAGCGATATTTCGCAAAAGCAGTTATTTACCAAATTTAGTTTTAATTGTTGGAGTTAGTCGTAGCGTAGAAGTATTAATTGAAGAATTGAAACGCATGCCTAATCCACCATATCGCATAGTTGGAATATTGGATAATAAAAAAAATATTGGCCGCCTTCTTTCTGGCATACCAATTATTAACGAGATTAAAAATTTAAGAGAAGTAGTAGAAAATTTAACTAACAAAAATCAGCGTCCGGTTAGAATTTTAGTTGGATCAGAAGCTCACATTTCCGGGCTTTTACAAGATTTAATATCTATTTCCAAAGAGCTTGCTATACCAATTTCTAGGCTACCTAAACTTACTGAACTTTCTCATAATATAAGTGGTGCAACCGTTGCTTTACAACCAATTGCGGTTGAAGATCTTTTACGCAGATCTCAACGTAATTTAAATTTTGCTGAAATAAAGTTAATGATTACTGGCAAATCAATATTAGTTACTGGTGCTGGTGGATCTATAGGGTCAGAAATCGTTAGGCAATGCGCACAATTTGAAGCTAAAGAAATCCATTTATTAGATAGCAGTGAATTTTTGTTATACGAAATAGAACAAGAGTGTAAGCAGAAATTTGCTAATATTACTTTTAATGCTCATCTTACAGACATTAGAGATGAACACGATGTAAGCGCAATTTTGGATAAGATTGATGTTGATATTGTCTTCCATGCAGCCGCACTAAAACATGTGCCCATGCTAGAAAACCACAAATTACAAGCCATAAGCACAAATATTATTGGAACTATAAATGTGGTAAAAGCTGCGCTTAAAAAGCATGTAGAAAAAATTGTATTTATTTCAACTGATAAAGCAGTAAACCCGCTTAGCTTTATGGGACTCACTAAAAAAGTAGCCGAGCTGTTTTGCTCTATCAGCTCCAATGAAAAAACAAAAATAAGCATTGTAAGGTTTGGTAATGTATTAGGCTCTAATGGCTCAGTCGTACCTTTATTTGAAAAACAGATTGCATCTGGAGGTCCTATTACTGTTACTCATCCAGAAGCTACTCGCTATTTCATGACTATACCAGAAGCTGTAGGACTTGTGCTGCAAGCTGCTGCCCTCGCATCACCTTCGCATAAGTGTAATACTTATGTCCTCAATATGGGTGAGCCTGTTAAAATTTTAGATTTAGCTGAACAAATGATTACTCTTGCTGGCCTTAAAGCGTATGAGGATATCAAAATTGAATTCACCGGTCTTAGACCAGGCGAAAAACTACATGAGATATTGGTTACTGAGCATGAGTCCTTAGTGAATACAGAATCCAATGATATTTATCTTGCACCATTATCTAAAATAACCAGAAAAGATTTTAATGATGCTATGGAAAAACTTAACAAAGGTTTGGAAACAAGAGATGAAAAATTTTGTGAAGAAATTATTAAAATACTTGCCAGATTTTAAAAAACTAATAAATTTTGATTTAAACAAAAACACATAAAAAACATGAAAGGCAATATCAGATTAATAATAGTAATTATAGTAGGAAGAATCAAGTTTGAAGTGCAACAGTATGTTTAGAATGGATAGCCCAAGCTTCATTAGGAGTCAAGAAATTAAGAATTTTTCTAGGCAGGTTGTTTAGCTTATTTTGAG
>JAQSWL010000074.1 GCA_029266655.1 Candidatus Midichloriaceae bacterium
CATGGTCATGATAATTTCAAAATTTCTGAGTTTTGAAACTCCTAATCTGCTTTGCAAGCGTTTACCAAACTACCGGCTTAAGCCGGTAGTAGTTGATGGCTAAAATAAATGTCGACGCTACCTAAAGAAATGGCTTTAAGCCTGATAATTACTTGGTTGCGGGGGTCGGATTTGAACCAACGACCTTCAGGTCATGAGCCGCACGGGCTGTCTTTTTATCCTTGTTTATAATTCTTTATAAACCTTTACTTATTGCGGCTTATAGCTTATTTTAGCTACAGGTCAAGTTTACCAGTTTTTATCAAATTATATTTATTTTGCGGCACCAGTGCGGCACCAGAATTGAGGAGGCATTATGAAAATAATTAATTTCACTAAGGGGAGTATATCATCACTACCCGTCCCCGAGAAAGGTAGGAGTTATTATAAAGATACTAAGGAAAAGGGATTGTCTCTCTACATTACCTCCACTGGTTTAGTCACATTTTTTATCCGCAAGCGAGTCCATGGTAAGGATGAGCGTATAATTTTAGGAAACTTCCCTGAAATGAGTGTTGAGAATGCAAGAAAAAATGCTCTAAAAGCAAAAGCATTAGTGGCAGAAGGCGAAAATCCAAACGAGGAAAAAAAGAGGGTTAAATTAGAAATAACTTTTGCTGAAATGTTTAATCAGTTTATGGAGCGTTATAGCAAACCATTTAAACGCTCTTGGAAATATGATGAGAGAGAGGTGAATAAATTTCTGTCCCATTGGTTTCTTAGGAAAGCATCGCAAATATCAAAACAAGAAATACAACGCTTACATGAACAGATATGCACTCAAAATGGCCTATATCAGGCTAATAGAATACTTGAGCGTATCAAAGCTATTTACAATAAAAGCATTGAATGGGGTTGGGAAGGGATAAACCCAGCAAACGGTATAAAAAAATTTAAAGAGAAATCAAGGGATAGATTTTTACAGGCGGATGAATTACCAAAATTTTTTCGATCTCTAGCTGCAGAGGAAAATGCCATAGCAAGGGATTATGTTTTGCTTTCATTATTAACGGGAGCGCGTAAAGGTAATGTTCTCAGTATGAGGTGGAACGAAATAAGCTTTGAAAATAAAACATGGAGAATACCAGAAACAAAAAATGGAGATTCATTAACAATACCATTAATGGGGGAGGCGATGGAGATATTAAAGAACCGCAGAAACGAAAACAAGGCTAGTTCATTCAAAGATAGTGAATTTGTATTTCCCGGCATTGGTAAAGATGGGCATTTGGCAGATCCCAAGAAGGCCTGGAGACGAATATTGAAACGTGCTGGCATAAAAGATGCACGCATCCATGATTTAAGGAGAACCTTAGGAAGTTGGCAGGCGGCAACAGGAGCAACCACGGCAATAATAGGTAAAAGCTTAGGACATAAGAGCCAGCAAGCGACTGCCATATATGAGCGTTTAAATATCGACCCTATCAGGGGATCTATGGAAAAAGCCACTTCTGCAATGTTTAAACATTTTAAAAGCTAGGATATCGCAAGCGAGTGTGATTTTGCATTTGCGCTATTGCACTTGTTAATCTCAACCTACTCTACCAGCCAATTGAAGAATTCTGGCAGCTGTCCCCAAAATGATTCAAATGCTGGTAGCACTGGCAGTTGATGAGCAAGTTGATCATTCCATCCAGCCATGCAAGAGAGGCGATGCATATCTAAAGCAGCATGGGTTGGAAAGGGAATATTTTTAAATTCGCATTTCTTCAATAAAACCCTGTGCACTTCTTTTGCCAAATTGCGGGATTCTGGTAAGTGATAAAAATTTATAACATCGTATAAATCACGAGGACGAGTACGCTCTGCTAAGGCTCTTATTTTCTCAGCAAACATCTCTATATAAGGATAGCATTGTATTTTTATTTTTTCCTGTGGTTCATCAGAATATGGATGCTTTACTATATTTACTACCGGAGTCTCAACTATAAGCTCATCAGTTGTTAAATCTAGCTTGATGCGTGGCAGTTGCCTTGCGGAGGTTGGAGCTATTGGACCTCGATAGAAAATACGACCTTCACATGATAGTTTACCCCTGGGATTTTCGAATATATCAAACTTCATAAATTCGGCTGCAAATTCAATGCCTGAAGCCTCATAGATCCATTCACCAATCTCCATAAAAGTTTTTTTTAGAAATTTTTTATTAAGATGTGCTGCAGTCTTAAGAGTAAAATCTAGGTCTTCAGAAAAGCGATATGTTTCAAAATAGCACTTCTTCATGCAGGTGCCACCTTTGAAAACCCAATTATTGCTCAATGCTTCATGGGAATTGATACCTGCAAGCAACCAGCCTAGAACATAATCTTTTTCAATCACATGTGCTGAAAGGCCTGTGTATGTTGCTGCTCGTAGAATTTCTTGTTTTGGTATCATATACTATTAAATCCTAAAATCATCCGGCACAAATAACCGCCAGTTTGTTATAAGTTTGCCATCCTTAATGGAAGGATCTATATATGCCAGCCCTTTTGTTAAATGCTCCCTGCACAGTAGCGTGAGTGGATGCTCTGCTCCCATCAGTTCAGACGTTAGAAATCCTAGCCTTTTGAATACGGCTCCATTGTTAATCCGTAATGCATAATCCGCAAGTTTGTTGCTATCAAAATATTGGCTTTTTATATACTCGCAAAAGCAGGCTGTAACATGCTGTATTCCTCCCCCAATATGAGGCATATTCAATATATCTATGATGGTCTTATGTGGATCGGAAACTTTGATGCTCTCGCGGTTTTTCCATATGGTTTTTGTTGCGAAGTTAAGGGTAGGGGGTATATGGCTAAGTTCAAATGAGACGTTGTGAAACTTCTGTTGCTTGTGCCCAATGTATTTCTCAGTCATAATGCAGGTATCCCTAAACACCTGTTCCGTAAGATCCCAGTATTCTGCCGCAGACCATCCACCAATATAGCAGGGAGAAAACAACTTGGGTATAATCATCCACTCATCATCCAATGCCTGTTGGGTGTCCACAGCTTCGATAGGCACCATAGCATAAAGCCCGCGACGAATGCGAGCTAACCAACCCTGAGTCGCCCAACGAGCTAAAATCTTAGCTGCCTCTACATTAGAGGTTCCCAAAGATGCAGCCGCTGTGGAAACTGTAAAAATTTCCCCCGCATCACGGAGTAAAGCACCTAATTTTTCTTTGGGCCTAACCATATAAATACTCTGCATTATCGATTATTCATTATTTAGATGAGCTATTACTAATATAATATACTATTATAAGGCAGATGAGTACAGTATAAATTGAATAATTCACTTAAATAATGAACTATTTATAATATCTAAAAAGTGGATCAGCAATTCGACATTTTTGTCTAGGCCCAAAAACAAAACATCTTTAATTCTTTAGCGGGCTGCTTACTTATTGCAAGATTAAAACCCATAAGGTGCAAGATTAAAACCCATAAGGACTTTTTTCTCCGTACAGTGCCTGATTGTTCCAATCCTAAATGATGCCACAGGAAGTTGAATGACATATTCAGGTAATGTGAGCTTTGCGCCAGCTATTCTCCAATTTCATTTTGGGTTCGGTTTTTAATAAATGTAAGCAGATCGGATAAGCGATATTTAACTAACCGGCCCACCTTAATATAGGGCAATTCATATCTTTTAGTGCAAGCCCATACTGATAAGGTTCCATCCTTTATTCCCAAAAATTCCGCAGCTTCCCGTCTTGAGAGCAAATGCTTATTTGAAGTATGGTCTAAATACTTTTGATTATTGTTTATCATATTTACCTTATATAGTTTTACGATATTATCCTGCAACATATGACCATTATTGCGGAAGAACTAAAATTAAATTCTTAGGAAGTGTTGCGGAAATGCATCATAAGCATAGTAGAGTTAAGCTTGTTAGCTTTGCTGCAAAACGGAAGGAAACAAATATTTTTTAGACTTATACTACTGTGAAAATAATTGCAATGCTTCTCAACAATCCAAAAACCAAAGCACTATGTATGACGTTGTCCTACGCCCCATGCTCTGATAATACCTGGCCTCATCCCATTTTGTCCTACAAATGTAGTATATCGTTTTGTAATCTGTAGGACAAATGTAGGACGCACCTAAGTCCTGGTATTGCCTAGTTTGCAGCCTTTAGCAACGTAGTTGCAACAGGTGTGAAGCTGCGAGACCCGGTAGGATTTATTTTACTGCTTTATAGAAATTGTTTAAAAAGTAAGGCATTAAGCCTAATTTTCGAGTCTAAGGAAAGACCTGAATACCTCATGGTGTTCAGGTCAAAGTACTTAGGGTTGACTACCAAGGCAATACAATTTTTCGCATAACTTCTAGCTGCCTAATTCCTCGCCTCTGTCAAATTAACCCTTACTTTTCACAGCTAGTTCTGCAGAATAATTTCTGATCGACACATTAATTCCTTTAGCTTCCAACTGAGATTTAAGCTCCTCAACGTGCGCAGATCCTACTGGGAAGATTACGTTATAGCCCAAACTAGCATACTCCATAAGCTTAGATGCCATGTAATCTTCTCGAGCCTGATTATACAAAGGTGATTCTTTGCTTACTGGTAAGCCTTTACCTTCAATACCTATCACTGTTATCCCTTTTAATCGCGCTAAGTTATATAACTTAGCATCTTGGTATATGGGTAAGCCTTTGATGAACTCTGGAACATCTATATTACTTGCAAGTGAGATAACATCAGGCATGCCAAAACTATTGCCGAGTTGCTTCCTTTCTAGGGCTATTACAGTGTTTTGTGATATCTGATTACCCTCTATTAGTCTCATTATATTATAAGTGTTGCTGGCATGTCGTGCGCAGTGGTTATTTTCTGGTATTAGCAAAACATTTACTGCTTTAATTGGGTGGCGTTTTGATAGCTCGGTAGTTTCTTTGATATTAGTGAAAATACTTCTTAAATAAGGTGCTGCATCGATTGTTGACCTTAGTAATTCTTGCTCGCTTCTTCTTAAGTTTTGATCTTGATTCTGCTTTGATCTTATTAAATCGGCTATGTCTTCATGCCCCTTCTCTATAGCCAAATCTAATGCTGTTTTGCCATCTTTGTTGGCAATATCTAAATTCATATCTTGTTCACCCAACAATATCCTAACAATTTCCGCTCCTCCGTGCCAGCTTGCTAAATGCAGTACTGTATTTCCATATTTATTAATTGTTCTTATGCTGGCACCTTTTCTGATCAAAAATTTTGTTATTTCTATTTCACCACTTCCAGCAGCTAACATCAATGCCGTTTCACCATCCTGATTGGGCGCATCTAGGTTATTTCCCAAGCTTTCACATAATAAGCTAACCACCTCTAGATTCCCTTTATAGGCCGCCCAATGCAGTGGCGTATCTCCATATAGATCGATCGTATTTATATCTGCGCCAGCATCCAAGAGTAATTTTACCATATCCCTTCTCTCCTTATAAATCGCATAGCATAAAGGGGTGATATCATCATAGTCTTTTGCTTCAATCTTAGCTCCGCTCTTCAACAGAAATGCGGCCGTTTCTATATGGCCACCATCAGCAGCATGATGCAAAGGTGTGGCGCCATGATGGTCGTCCTTAGCCTCGATTTTAGCCTTCCTCTCCAACAAAAATTCAACCAGTACCCTGTTATTTCCTATAACTGCCCACATCAATGGCGTTTTTCCATCTTTGCCAATTGCGTTTGGATCTTGCTCACACAATAATTTA
>JAQSWL010000075.1 GCA_029266655.1 Candidatus Midichloriaceae bacterium
TAACTCTTTGTTGATTATAGGCTCTATCAGTTCTTTAAATTTACTTCTACTGATCGGGTATTTCCTGCTCTCTCTCATAATTAAACCCTCTTTTATTGGCTTAATTATTCTACTTCAATTTTGCTTTAATTTAAATTATTTTGTTAACACTGCCATAGTACCCTGAGCGTAAGCCTAGAAAAGTTTATTTTGAGATTTGACATTACCTCTCCCAAAAAGAAAGAGGATAAAAAATGGTGGGTCTGGGTGGAGTTGAACCACCGACCTCACGCTTATCAGGCGTGCGCTCTAACCACCTGAGCTACAGACCCAGAGCTATATATGCTTTGTATTCAACAAATTAAAGTTGCGATACAAACATGTTTTGTTTGAAGAACGTTTATTCAAAACAATATCTTTTAAAAACGATATTATTCAGAAACAACGTTAACAACAACTTTACCACCAGTAGTGCGACTGAACGCAACCTGACCAGCAATAAGAGAGAATAGTGTATGATCTCTCCCCATTCCCACATTTTTGCCAGGGTGCCACTTAGTGCCACGCTGCCTAACTAAAATGTTGCCAGGAATAACTTTTTCACCACCAAACTTTTTAATACCTAGGCGTTTACCATCCGAATCCCTACCGTTTCTCGAACTCCCACCCGCTTTTTTCGTTGCCATTGCTGAAATCCCTTATTTAATATTTATTATTCCAAACTAGCTTTTAAGCTCTGTAATTTTTAGTACCGTAATAAGTTGGCGATGGCCACGCTTTCTACGATAATTATGTCTACGTTTCTTTTTAAAGATTATCTCTTTATCATTTTTGCGTTGTTCGATAACTTCTGCAATAACAGATGCGCCTTTTATATCTTCACCAACTTTACCAGCTATAGACAAAACACGATCAAAATTAACAGAAGAACCTACTTCCGCAATAAGCTTTTCAACTTTTATAATATCACCTGCTTTAACGTGATATTGCTTACTTCCTGTTTCAAAAACTGCAAACATCGTCCTTCTCAATTAATGCTTAATTTTTCAAGGATCTACTTTTACAGCCTATTAACCAACTTGTCAACACTAATTAACCCTTAATTAACTTTTAATTAGCATAATAATATATTAGCAATTGTTATGCGTTAACTATATGAAAAATAATACTAATGTCACCACTCTTTTAGAGTCATTAATAACCTATGTGCAAAACAAAAAGAAAGATGAATCTCTTAAAAGCATGGTTGATAGCCTTGCAACCTTTAATGCTCAAACTATAAATGGAGAGACTTCTTTATCCACAGAAAAGAATAAGATTCATAAGGTGATTTTCGAAAATGCAGACCTTCTAATCCAATCCTCTAAAACTCAACAAGATGCATTTGCTATCTTGGAATATGTAAGTGGGTTTCTGATATCAGGGATGGAAAGCCCCCTTAATACAAAAATGATTAGAGCTTTCTTAGAAAAACACCCAGCCCATACCTTTCAATTATCAGATGCTTTAAAGAAAAAATATATTAAAAAACTCGAATTACTGCTTGAGCTGGGTGAAGCACCTGTTAATTTAGAACAATTCAAAATTGCTCTAAAAGATTTGGAAGCAATAGGTTTTGATCCAAAGCTTGTGGTTACAGTAGAAGAGAATTACTCCTCTTTACTCAAGTCTTGCCTACTTAACCCTACAGAGGAAAATTTTGATATATTCTTATATTTAATTGATGAAAAAATAGTAAAAATAGAAGAGCAATTAAATGCTCGCTCACTAAGCTTTGACACCCAACAAATGCCTTCTAATCCAGAAGCTGCCGCTAAATTTTTGGAATACATAGATCAAAATACCACAATTGAACAAAAAAACACGTGCCAACTTTTCAATTTGGCAATCTTCTTTAATCACAAAGTCCTTTTTAAACAATTGTTACGTAATCCAGAAATTGACATAAGCTCTCCTGGACAAAGAAATACTACTCCACTCACAGATATATTTATGAATCATAATAGAAGCGAGATAACCAAAGCTTTTATTGAAAGCGAACGATTCACCGAAGAAGAAACTGGGCCATTAAGAGAAGATTTATTATTGCAACTATTTGCTTTTTCCGGAGATGAAATTGTAAGATTAGCTCTGCAACCAAACAAATTCCCTAGTTATTCAAATTTTAAACCAACATTGTGTAGAGCTATTATAGATTGTTATAGGTTAGCTTCCTCAGATAAAGTATCAAAATATAAATTGGTAGATTTAATGCTGCTGATGGACCCTAGTTATATTGATGAAATTTATCTAGCAGCAAAAGTACAAATACCAACACTACCTAAATTATTATCATTCTTAGAGGCCGTAAGAGACCAAAAGCAATTTGATTTTTCGAAAATTTCTCAAGACAGCCACGCGCTTTTACTTTCTGAAATTTCTCAATTAAGTGATTCTGATATCAATAAATTATCATATTCATTAAATATAAGGGGCCAAGAAGGCATTAAGGATTTTGTTTCATGTTTAAAACAATTAGCTGGCGATGGAGAAAAAGCGTTTAATGCCTTTAAGGGAATTGAAAAACTAGAAACCAGCTTAAACTCTGGCCTAGGATGGGGCAGAAGCGTTTCCAAATTATTTTTTAATAACCCAATTAAACCTCTTGATATTTCCCCTATTTTCAACATTGATGAATCAGATAAGGTTATGTTAAGTGCCAACATTCAAAAAAGATTTGAGAGAAGAGAAAGTTGGAGCAAGGTGGCTGAAAAGGCCAGCAATAATGTGGGTAACGGGCTCTAGTTAATTATCAAATTATACCTCAACATGTAAAATGTTGATAATTGACTTGTTACTTTGTGAAAAATCTAGTAAAACTCGCAATTAAGTAATGGTAGTTGTTGTGGGGTTGTTATGTCTAATAAACTAGAAAATCACGTAGAAAAAGAACGGCGCACCTTAGCAGGCATATTATTTATGCTTCTTAATGCATTGGCTATATCTGTAATATATGCGGCATCAAAAGAACTAACTAAAGAAATTAGCTCTAACTTAGTAGTGTTTTTATATAAGTTTAGCATCTTAATTTGCATTCTACCTTGGTGTTTTAAGGACGGCATATCCAGCATGAAAACCAATCGCATTTTCCTACATGCATCACGAGGCTTTTTAAGCGTTTGTGGCTCTCTTTCTTTATATTATGCCATCAAACATATTGAACTAGTAGACATAACCGCGATAGGCTATATAGAACAAGTAGTTTTGGTTATAATTGGAATTTTATATTTCAAGGAGCAAGCTACAATTGCAAAAATGGTGGGCATATTACTCAGCTTTACTGGGGCTGTCTTAGTTGTTAACCCATCTCTAATAAATTTTGGCTCTACAGAAAGTGTAAAAATGTTTAGCAATATTAATCCATATTATATGTTTGTATTCATGTCTATTGGCTTCTGGGCTAGCAACTGCACAGTAATAAAGATATTGGGAAAAACAGAAAAAACCAAAGTGCAGTTATTTTATGTTTTACTATTTTCTTGCATAATAGCTTTTCCTTTAGCATTCATGAAGTGGGAAACCGCAGCACATATTGGCGTGGTACAAATTAGATACCCGTATAAAATGATTTCCGCAGATAGCCTAGGCTTAAATGTATCACACATTAAATATTTAGCGCTATTAGCCATTTGTTACTTCACACATAGCATTGCTTTCTTTAAAGCTTTGAAGTATGCTGATCTTTCTACTGTTATCCCATTTGATTATAGTAGGCTAGTTTTTGCTGGAATCTTAGGCTTGTTATTGTTTGAAGAAGCACCAGAACTTGGATCTTATGTTGGATATGCGCTTATAGTTTCTTCTGGCATATATCTAATTAGATCTGAGGCCAACCGCCGCAAAAAGATAAAAGAATTTGAAATTAAAAAGTTAGAGTCTGAATATGAGCACTCCTAAAGCTGCCGTTAAAAGTAGATATAAGCCTAGTAAATCGGTATCTGGCATATTGCTTATGATATTACATGCTATTTGCATGTCTATTTTATATGTAATGTCCAAAAACTTGACCCAGTCTTTGCATCCATTCCAGGTAGCATTTCTTTATAAATTTACTATACTTTTGGCTATTACTCCATGGTGCTTTTGGGGCGATTATAAAAAGAACATCCGCACCAGAAGAATTGGTATGCATGTAGCACGTGGTACTTTTAGCTTACTTGGCACCGTATGTTTTTTTGTGGCTGTTTCAAATTTACCCGTATCTAACGCTGCAGCCATCACCTACTTGGAACATATCTTAGTAATTGTGATAGGTATTTATTATTTCAAGGAAAGATTTACTTCTGAGAAATTTATTATGATTTTATTTGGCTTAATCGGCGCTGCATTAATAGTGAAACCTGGATTTGTGGTTTTCAACAAATATTATATCTTCCTATTCTTGGCCTTGATCTTCTGGGCACTTAACTGTGCCACAATTAAAATGTTAGGCAGCACTGAGCGCACCAAAGCCCAACTGTTTTATATGATGCTGTTTTCCACTATGTTTTCTCTGCCATTTGCACTTTATGAGTGGAACAACCTTGAAGCTTGGCACCTTAAATATATATTTGCAATTGCAATTTGTTACTTGATTCATTCCGTGGCCTTCTTTAAGGCGCTTAAATTTGCAGATATGTCCACAGTAATGCCATTTGACTATACGAGGTTAGTCTTTACAGGGCTACTTGGTTACTTAATTTTTTTAGAAATTCCTGATAGATGCTCCATCATTGGATATGCTTTAATAATAACTGGAGGCTTGTATTCAATTTTCAAAGAAACAAAATTAATCACAAAGCTTTCAGATGCCAAGAAACAACAACTTGAAGCGGAAAGTGACCAAATATAAGGTTATGATATATATTTTCAGTTATGAAGTTACACGGGAAAAAAGTCAGTATTTCTAAGCAACATTATCCGCATTCCTTAATATCTGACCTTAAGGAGCATTTAGAATCTTTCCCTAAACCAAACATAGAAAACAAATCTAGCTCTAAATTTAAGAATATATTTGGGCTTATAATGCTTGCTGCATGTTTACTAACACTCACAGTATTAGCTTATAACGCATTTAAATATGCAAAGCATCCAACTACTATTGAAGAAATCCCCCTTATTAGCGCTGATCATACGGCTATAAAAATAATACCAAGTGATCCTGGAGGACAACAAGTATTGAACCAGGATAAGCTGGTATATAATAACTTATTAGACCCTAATTTAAAAATAACGAAAAATCACACTCATAAAATAGAGGACGACTCGGTTAATACAGATGTGCATTTGAGGGCCCCAAAACAAAGCGAACGCAACAAACATAAACTTGAGAGTAAGCAAATTACAAAGACCGATGCTATAGAAGATTCACAAAAAAATTTGGCACATCAAGATCAAGGCGAAAGCCAAGACACCTTAAATATAACTAAAAACTCTTCCACAGAAGCTACTAAAGCGACTTCAGATAAAAATTTAGATAAGGAAGAAAGCTCTAAACCAACTCAACCGAAAGATAACACTAAGCCAAATAATAAGATAAAAACCCCCTTTGATGTTTTATAGCTAAGCCTTTATAATTTGACTACGCGTTGCTCGATCACTCATGTAGGTTTTACTACATTTCGTTCCTCGCTCCTATATTCAAATTAAAATGCTGCTATAACCGCCAAATAAGCGCTCAATAAGTAGTGCGCGCCCTGCCCCAGAAAAACACCTAAAATACTTACAGCAGCTAAACTGCTTATTACAAATGCTAAGGATCCAATCCAAGACTTCCCCCTATATCCAGACTTACCAAATTTACGCCCCACTATCGCTGCGAAGCTGTCGCCTATAAGCATTATTACAATTGCAGTTATCACTATTAATTTTGGGAATATTATTAGTGTGATAAATATAGCAGCAAGCATATAAGTTGCACCAGTAAGACTCCTGTGCTTCCCCCTTTCATCTTCATGCTCTCTAAGTAATGATTGCGCAATTTTGGCTAATATTTTATAGACACTTTTAATGCCAAATAATTTAGCTTCGCGGCAATTTTCCACACCACACAAGCGCAAACGCTCATACCATAAGGCTAAGGCAAATAACACCCCGAACAACAATACAGATTGTAAATAGCCAAGATACCATATAGCAGCTGGCATCCACAAAGAACCCAAATGCAATCCTTTCCTTAATAGCTCATAGTTATAACTTATGCTGTTTTTATGATGCATAATTATTTTTAACTAATAAAAACACAGTATTGCAGATAAATATAGCTAAAGCAGTATAAAAAGGTATGAAACTTCTATAAAGAATTGCGACGCCGCTGGGGGTGGCGGCCATAACTGTTGAAAGTGCTGTAAGCGTAACAACCGATAGTCCATCCATATCTAGTAAATTAATAAATTTAACTAATAAAAAGCAAAGCACAAAGAAA
>JAQSWL010000076.1 GCA_029266655.1 Candidatus Midichloriaceae bacterium
TATATTATTATGTGCAAGATATATGAGGAATAATGACCACACCGTTTGTAGGAAGAGCTGAGGAATTGAAGAGCTTAGGAGACTTGCTGCTCAAAAAAAGTGCTAGTTTAATTGTTGTAAGAGGGCGACGTCGTATAGGTAAAAGTCGCTTGATAGAAGAATTTGCTAAGGGTAAGCGGTTCATTAGGTTTTCTGGTATTCCTCCAATAGATGGAACTACGGTGCAGGATCAGCTGAATGTCTTTGCTAAGCAATTAGGAAAACAATTTGGTCTTCCAGGGATAAAAGTAGAAGATTGGGCAGATCTATTTACCTTATTGACTAACCAAACACGAGCAGGGCCTGTAGTTATTTTATTTGATGAGATTTCGTGGATGGGTTCAAAAGACCCTCAATTCCTTGGTAAATTAAAAAATGCTTGGGATTTAGAATTTAGGCAAAATCCAGAGCTTATGCTTTTTCTCTGTGGCTCTGTTTCAACATGGATTGAGCAAAACATTGTCAGAAGCACAGCTTTTTTTGGCAGGTTGTCTCTAAGTTTGGTCTTGGAAGATCTCCCTCTCAATGATTGCAATAATTTACTGGCATTAAATGGGTTCCACGGCTCTGTCATTGAAAAGTTCAAGGTTCTTTCTGTCACGGGTGGGGTGCCTTGGTATATTGAGAATATCAAACCAAAGAAAAATGCAGATGATAATATTAAAGACTTATGCTTTAAAAAAAGTGGAATTTTATTTGATGAATATGATTTGATTTTCCATGATCTTTTCTCACGACGTAGTGATATATATAAAAAAATCATAGAGGCGCTTTCTAAGGGTGCTATGGAATTTAAGGAAATTCAAGTGGCAATTCAGTATTCGAAGAGCGGAGTACTGAGTGAGTATTTGGATGATCTTATAAAAGCTGGATTTGTAAGCCGTGCTTTTACATGGACATTAAAAACAGGACAATTATCCCGCCTTAGCCAATTTAGATTGTGCGATAATTATTTAAGGTTCTACTTAAAGTATGTAGCAAAGAATAGATCAAAAATTCTTCAAAATGACTTTGACGACGCTTCTTTATCATCCCTGCCAGGGTGGGATTCTATAATGGGGCTGCAGTTTGAAAATTTGGTTCTTAAGAATCGGAAGAAGATCAAGCAACTGCTTGGCCTAAGATCTTCAGATATCATCACCGATAATCCATACTTTAGGCGCAAAACCCAAAGTCAGCCTGGTTGCCAAATTGATTACCTCATTCAAACGCGTTATAATGTTTTTTATGCCTGTGAAATAAAATTTTCAAGACATGAAATAAAAGCAGAAATTATTCCCGAGATGCAGGATAAAATAAACCGTCTTAACCTCCCGCGCGGATTTTCCTGTTCTCCACTGAGCAAGGCTATTTTTACCAAGTGATTGATTTTGCAGATATGCTAAGAGGCTAGCCTTCACATAAATTAAGTGTTTATACACCCGCTGACATAGTGCAAATAGCTTATGCAAAAGTTATTGCAATACACCGCATTGAGCGCATTCCTGTTTTAAGTTTTCTAAAAACCTCTCCTTTTTATGGGCAACAACCTTAAATTCGTATGAGAAACCGCTCTCGGGCTCAAGAAGTAGTAAGGAATTCTCCATGTTTATTATTTTTGCACGAGACAGCACTAAAAGATTAGCTAATAACTCATAAGATTGATTATGCGGAATATCCCGATTTACAGCTTTTAAAAACGCCTCAAAATTACATGCATTAACCTTAACTATCTCGTTTGTTTCTTTAAAGGAATCTATGCATTTATAGCATAGATCAAGTAAAGATTCTTGATCTATTGCTTTCGTATTTTCAAACAGGCCAAGCAAGTAATTAAGTGAGCGACAGGTCAATATCTGATTATCTTTTACGGCTCTATACATATCTATGGTAAAGGTTTTTGATAGGCATATTATCTCTATACCAGTATTGTCTAGCCACGATTTGCCTTCTGATTCTTTTAAAGAACGCAGGAAAATGGATTCAAAATTTAACTGCGCAAAGATTTGCGGCTCCTTTCTGGATAAATAATTCAAAAAATAGCTCACGTCCCACTTAGGGTTAAGCACAAAGCTCTCCTTATCATCAGCTTCCAGGAATGCATCAATTACTTCATCAAACGCTACTCGCCTAATAAAGGGTATTATACACATGCCGACTTTGTTTATCTCCAAATAAGTGTCATATATCGGAGTATATCCACCATTTAAACATATAGTTAGCTTGGTCTCAGTATTACCGGTATTAAAGTCTATTTTAGAAACTTTCACTTTCTCCCAATATCCTGTAACCTTATCACTTTTACCAGCGACTATTTGATCAATTAGGTTATAAATTATAACGTTTTCTTTTAGGAACATTTTGCTTTGCAAGAACCTCAAGATTTTTGCGTCTCCTTTACGATCTTCAAGAAGTTGCAGTAAAGCTATAGCTGCATAGTAGTACACCAAATTTTTATTGATTACAATGTGTCTTTTATCCTGATAGGCTATGCCAGGCACTTCCTTCGGCATTTTTTTAGAAGTATCAACTGATTTAAACTCTAATGCAAGTTGGTAAAGTGCCCAATTACCAAAGAGCTTTCTGTAAAATTCTTCAGAGGATTCTTCAATACCTGCTGCTTTAAATCTTACCTTCTCTAAGTATTTATAAAACTTGAGTATTTTGTTTAAAGTCAAAGTTTCATTATCAATCCTTTTCTCATCCACGTAATTAATAAATAAATCTGCATCTCTAGCATTTTCCATTATGGACCTAACCGCATCTCCACTGCCTATCAGTTCGGCAAATTTACGTAAAAGATCTTTGAGTTCATGCCAAGACCAAAAGTCAGCTCCGCTAACTTTATATGATAGCGTTTGTAACCTATCTTCAAGTTTTCTAGATAGGTTAGGCTTTGTTGTAATTGTGATATTTTCGATATTTAATTTTCTTAAATGGCGGATAAAATTGATGGCATTGTTTTTTTCTTCCTTACCAAGAGCATCTATGTTGTCAAAGAATAACGCTATAGTATTAGGCATATACTGAGCCTTAGCGTGCCAAAGAGATTTTGCTAGGTTAGAATTGTCACAAATATATGAAAGGAAATCATCCTTTGTAAAATTATTATTCAAATCAATTGTGCTTACCCAAAATGTGGGATTAGCCTCTTTAAATGCATTGGCATGATGTTTTATAAATGTAGTTTTGCCCACGCCAGAATCAGCAGATATGATCTTAATATTCTGTTGGCTATTAAGGTTGCGTCCAGCATTTGCAGAGCATGCAAAATAATCTCGTAAAGCAGAAACGTCTCCTAGCGATTTTTCCCATGACAGTAAATTTAAGTCATTTGCCTTGGCATATTCATCATCACTCTCCTGAGAAATAGGATACCTGATACTATAATAACTTACCCAATGCACAGACGCATGCGGGTAAAGCTTTTGCAACTCTTCTAAAGACCTCCCTGTGTCGTTTGTTACAACCATTTTATTAGATGCTATATCTTCAGCAAGATCGTAAAAAAGACCTGAGTCGTCACACCCTGCTCCTCCTAAAAAATCTATCCAGGGTCCTGAATTACCGCCATCCAAACTACCTTTGAAGGAGTACATCTTATCATCTATTTTCTTGAATTTTTTCTCATTTTGGGATATAAACTCTTCTGCTTGCTTTTCTAGCGCACGCCATTTCTCTAAATTTTTCTTCTCTTGTCGCATGAATACATCTGGTAGCTTTTCAGCATTTGATTTTTTCAAATAATGCCCATATAAAGCATACTTCTTGCTAAGAAGTAGTATTTCTTCGACGATTCCTTTTAAAGCTTTGGGATCAAAACTCTTCAGGCACTTTTCTACTCGCGATCCAATTCCGTTAAATTTAAGTCCGGTAAATTTTTTCATAATAACTTCTTCGTTACACCATATTGCTATATATGGTAATTTCATAAGGTCTTCCCATTCGTTAAACAACTGTTTAAACTCAGAACTTATGTCAGCATAATGTGCACAAAACCACCGTTTAAGAATCTCTTCTTCATCAGAAATCTGTCTATGAAGTTTGAAATATAGTTTAAGCTTTATGTCAGAAAGCCGATTTATGACAAATATATCGCCCGATTTTAAACACTCATCACGCAGAAGTTTTGCCTCAACTGAGTGCTTGGATAACTTAGGCTTGGTTTTGGGCAGTTCGGTGCCAATAGTAATTGAGTTGCTTCCCCCTTGGATTAGCTCATAAAGAGCATCAGGGGTTATAATTTCGCCAGCGTAATCGGACACTAGCTCCTCCAACCTAACTTGCTTACCTTGAAAATTAACAGACTTGTCTAGTAATTTTTTTTGGATTCCTCGGTTAGCTCAGAGAATAGCTTGCTAGTTTCGCATATCATTGAGTAATGCCTTCCAATCTCGTTGGAACTAATCAGTACCAAATTTCTTGTATCACCTAACTTTTTCAATTCGGCAATAAATTTTCTTGTTTTACGGGAGTCATCACAAACAATTGCAATTGGGAAATCTTTCTTCCCCAGACAGCTTGATACTTTTTCTTTGTATGCAAGTGCGTCTCCAACTGTAAGTATTGCATAGCTATCCTCTTTGTCATAACCGATAGCTTCCATGGTGTTTATAAACCTTATGGCTCCAAGCTCCATCGGGCCGTCTATTAAGTAATTTAATGTTTCTGGATCTTTGTAATGCTTTTCAAGCTTTTTAGACTTCTTAAAGTTTATGCCAAGTTCTTTTAGCTTGTGTTTGTAAACTGTTGAGTCAAGCTGCAACGTATTAATTTCAGTTTTCATCCAACTCATAAATTCAGAGGCTGTGATGTTGGTGACGGGATTGCCGTCTTTTTTCTTTAGCCAGTCTATAAAAGCTTTTTCTAGCATTCCATAAATGACTTCAATGCTTTTTAGGTTAAAGTCCTCTCCTAACTCTGTAGAAATTATTTTTGTTAGCTGCACTTCATTTGGTTGATTTACTGCTAAAACTAAAAGATTTAAAAATTCATTTACTTCTTCTTCGCTTATTATATCTGTAGGGAGGGTTGGTTTTTTAATCTCGCTACTTCCTGGCTTCCCGAAAGTGCTAGAAAGGTTTAATATTGAACTAAACTCTTCTTTGCTTAGACCTAGTGTACTCAGCTTACTTTTCAAACGTTGCGCCTCATTACTAAGTGAAAGCTCCGAAATAAAATCCTCGTGAAACTTTTTGGTTTTTGTATCTATCACCCTTTCTTTAACCAAAGCAACATGGTACTCCTTAAAGAGTTTATCCTTCAGCGTCATTTTGGCTGAAGACCTAATTTTGTTAAACAGTGCTCTAGCTAATAATTCGATATCTGAGGTGTTAAGTAGCTTTTGCTTAAGTGATTGCGCTAGATCTGATTCAGGGATTATCTTATACCTTTTTCCACTCGATCCTAAAAAGCAATCTTCAGACTTATCCTCGATACAATTGCTTTCTATGTCCGCGTCTAACCCTATATTAGTACAGATTGTAAATTCCCTATGCTTTCCATCATTGAATATCAAGTTTTTCTTTATTTGTCGGTAAGATATAAAATACTTTATAACGCTAAAGTCATCATCTGTTCCATTACAAAGATAGTTCCGAGTAATTGTTTTTTCACTACTCTGTTTATGCTTTGCCTGTAGAAACCTATAACTAAATTCTGATTCTTGGTGAAGCTTATATTTTAAGACTAAATCATCAAATTTTTCAGCCGCTTTAACTTCAGTGCACAAGTAAAACTCATAATTTCCTCTAAACGCCCTATGTGCAAACAACATCAATAACTTTAACTGGTAAATGACGCCGTGCAAAGTGTTCTTCAAGCCTACAGTTTCGATTTTTTCTTGCATAACAACCCCGGGTTACTTTTTTGTTGCTAGATGGAAATGTATCTTGCAAAAAATTTAATCTCAAGAATTTTTGCAAAAATAAATAATAATTTGCTTTTGTTATTGATGTTAATTATGCTATCTGCATTTAATTTAATTACATCTAAGGCGTTTTTTAAAATAATTTGCGACAAGCCTTAATCCTTGCTGGTTAACCACTGAAGGGAACCTTTTAATGCTAAACTTTTTGCATAACATCCTTATGTGCCACCCAGAATATAGAAGTCTTTTATTGGCGAGATGGCAACTATGAAGTGGATTTTGTTTTGCGTAATGGTAAGCAATTATTACTCATTGAGGTCAAAAGCACGAGACGACAAACAAGCCTTCCAGGCATTTCAGCCTTTATTAAGAATTTCGGTCATCACCGCTCGCTTCCTGTAGGAGCACAAGGTATTCCACTTCAGGAATTTTTATTGATGAAAAATAGAAGATTTGTTTTGACCGCCTTTAAAGCAATTCTTTCGCAGAGATTATTTTTCTTCGAATAATTTTTAGCAAAGCCCACTCCCAAAAACGGCCGTTTTGAGAAGATGGATATTATCCTAGGTGGCAATTTGCAGCCTTCTCTTCTTCTTAAACATTCAAGAAAATAACTTAATGGTCTTTTCGCCTCGAGATTGTATCATTATTGATATTTGGCAAGAAATTGGATCAGTTAAAACTAGGTTATTTAAGTTAGCTAGGTAGTGTAGACATTTATTTTAGCCATAAATAAATACTGGCTATAAAAACGAATCCCAGGTATGCGACTTCAAGTTTATCGTATCTTGTGGCAACG
>JAQSWL010000022.1 GCA_029266655.1 Candidatus Midichloriaceae bacterium
AACATGAAAAATCACCTGATGCCATTATTTGATAAAATACTGCTTAGGGGTAGGTTTATTGTGGAGTCAGTCTTTCATCTTATGAAGAATCATATGAATTTTGAGCATTCTAGACACAGATCACCTTTGAACTTTTTTGTTAATGCCATTGCTTGTTTAATCGCATATTCTTTCAGAAAAAATAAGCCCGCCTTTAAATTCCCTTCTTCCCTTATCCATAACTGACGTTACTTAGGTATTTAAAATGAAAGTTAGTAATCAAATTTATGCAGATTTTAGGAGGAAGGAAGGTGAATATAATTTCAGCATGACTGGAAGGGGGACTTCTGTTTTGGGTTCAGTTCAAGGTGATCATGTAACAGCCTATGCATTAGTAGAGCATGGCATAAAAACTGCGGTAAGAGGCATACAGTTTGACGATGAAAGTGGGGCTATGATTGACCCCAGAACCCAAAGAGGAAACCTTTATAATTTTCTCAATAAAATTGCAGCTCTTAATCCACCTAAAAGAGAGGAGTTGTTCACTGAAATTATAACTGTGCTTCAAGGTTATAATAACATACGCTTCAAAAAAACTGACTAGTGAAAAAAGAAAATGTTTTGGAGCAGGAAAGGCGCCATTTAATTGAATCTAAAAAGAATTTAAGTGAAGCTATTAGTAAGCTAAACGCTAAAGAAAATGGAGTTTTAATTAAAAAATTAAAAGAGGATTTTCATAAGAAAAAGCAATCTTATCTTAATAGAGTTGAAGAGTTCCGCAAAGATAAACCTTTTAAATTGAATATGAACCATTATCTAATTTGTGACGCTCTTGCTGAGATGGCTAGAAGAATTATGACCTTTTATAACCATATACCAAAAACGGCATTTTTGAAAATAGATGGATTTAAGGCACCCAGTAATGAGAGCTCTAAAGTAAGGGGGGCTTTAAGTTATTTGAAGAAAAGTGCAGCAGTTGATGTTAATAAGGATTGCGATGCTTTATTCTCTTTATTTTTCTATCCTAAAATAACTGATACGAAGGCTTTAAATGCGCATATAAAGAGCACAAAATCCCTTAAACCTACATTAGCTCAGCCTAGAACTAATGACTTAGAAGATCTTCATGAAATTGTAGCTAGACACTTGCATATTGCTTTTGCATCCTTCTCTAAACTTGAAGCTAATAAAAAGGTGATAGTGGATTTATTTGTGAAGGAAGTGAATAAGGGCTGGGACAATAAGTGTAAAATGTGGGATATCCTAGTAAGAATGGGTTTAAATGATCTGGAATGCATAGAGAAAAGTTATACTAATTCTTCAGAATATATGGACGCAGCATCTTCAGATACGCCAGAAAGCTTTGTTACAAAATCCAAAAGTGAAAGCCAAGGCAGAAGCAATGCAAAATAAGCTCACTTTTATTAACACCTAATCATACCTCCAGCGCGTTTGTTTTCTATTTCTTCATAGCTTTTTATATAGAGGTCTTTATTAGAAACTAATTGTTTTAATAGAGTATTATTATATTCGAATGCAAACATAATATTTTGTTTTAATGTGCTTATTTGGGCATGATAAGTATTGGAAAGAACATCTCCTATATAGTCTGAATATGCAAGGGTATGCGCTAATTCGCCTATTTGCACAACTATAGGTGAAATATTTTTTTGAAATATTTTTTCTACAAATCCAAATGCAAGTATATGGGGGAATTTTTGATGTACAAGCAAATAAAGAGAAGTATTGGTTTGCGAGAGTCTTGCAATATCTGAGCGACACAAATAATTTGAAATATTAATTAAAAGATCTTCAGAAAAGAGGGCATTAGATAATTCAAGGTTATGTTGCCGCATTGTTGCCTTTTACCTATATTATCAAAAGGTTAATTGATAATATATACGAGTCAAGGTAATAATTTTTGCTATCTCTCGAGATCGCTATTCATTGTTGCAAAGTAAGATTTACCTGCAAAATATAAAGAGCATATAGCTGTTAAGCCTACAATGGCTATGCCTATAGGCGTCGATATAAGTGCCAAAGCCGTGTTAAATAATGATTTAGTGGTGATGTGAGGGTCAGTGGGGTTTTGAGATTCAGTAAGTTCTTGGTCTAGAGGCTTAATAAGATCACTAAAAAATTTAGATAAAATACCGTCGTCGACTAAAGGAGAGGATTGATCCGATGAGCAATTCTCAAGTTTTTGCACATTATTTACATTTTCGGGACAGCATTTAGTGACGTTGCCAAATTCAATAATTGAAGCTGCTATAAGTAGATCTATGTTATAGGTTACTGCATAATAATCACAATTTAATTCCTTAAGACCAATTTCATAATCAGAAATCGATGATTTAATGGCATTTATATATTTAGCCCCATCACCTTCAAGCCATTCCTCTACCTTTTGCTTATCAAAATCTTCTCCTATAAAGCCTTTAATTACACGCCAATAAAGTAATGCTAAATTTTGTATACTCTCTTTCCGTGACTCGTCGATATCCTTAGGTATAAAGATATCTAATTTAATATTATCTTCATCATCTGTTTTAGTGGAGGCAAAATTAGAAGTGCATTGGGTGTTTTTGAATCTCAGGTAGCTGTTTTGAGTATATTGATTGTAATAAAGATTATTTTTCATATCTTTATTTTAATGATATTTTTTCTTAACAATTATGCTATAAATTTACATAAATTGCAACAAGTTCTAATCCTAACGTAAAGTTGGTATTATACCTGATGCCCCAATAACTTGAAAAGCTTCTTTTTTAAATCCTCATCTTTATTAGATGGGGTGATTATATTATTAACATTTAAATTTTTTAATAAATTAACTTGCCCATCAAAGACTAATTGCTCTATAAACCGCCAATGCTTTTTGCTTACCATGGCTTTAGGAGAGTATATAATTACAGGCTTTTTCATGTATACGCTTTCAATGCACATGGAAATGGAATCACCAGTTACTACAATGTAATCGGCGCAAACGAGGAAACCTTTGTATGGGTTTTTCTCAGCACTTTTTGAGCTGTAAATAAAATGTTGGATTCCAGAATTCCTTATTTCTTCAAATATTAAACTACTTAAGCTTTCATCAGTTCTACGGCTATCGCTCACTAATATGCTAGCATTTAATTTTTTTGCTAAATCTATGGTCTGCTGTGCCAGTTCTAAAGCATGCTTGGCCTCCATTTTGCATCCACGCGCGCTTCCCCCTATAAGCAATGCTATTTTGGGTTTTGGCAAGTGAGCAAATGTATGAGCCCATTCCTTTTCAGCCTCTGCGATTTCATCATTATTGAGATTTACAATCGCACCATTCACCCGGATAATCTTTTTTTTATTATCTAAAGGTGTGAGTCTTATTTTATCATGATAAGGTAAAATAATGGCATCAAAGGTTTTTAATGGTAAATCTGGTTTTAGAATGTGGATAAATTTAGCTTTTGGATATTTTCCTTTTAGATAGCTGGAAACTCTGGCTAGCCTCCTTCCGCTACCAATTACTATATCTGGGGATTCTTTTTTAGATAAAAGTTTTCTACTTTTTTTATCCAATATCAATCTGTCTAAAAACGGGATAAAGTTTGGGAATTTAGCCCAAGTAGTGTAGGATATAGCTTTTCTTTCATAGCTATATCCAATAAGCTCTGCAAGGGCTAAGCCTTGTTTTGAACTACCTATTTTATTATCCGTTAAAACCCAAACTTTCATGTTGTATGCATTTAATTAAGATTTTAAGCTGCGTTCCTTCTTCTTCTATCGCGCCTTACCTTTTTAGAAAACGCGTCTCCCTTAACTGCTCTAGGTGCAATATAATTCTCAATGGTCGTAGCCAATGTCTCATGATTGCCAGTGAAGAAGTGATCCCCATTAATTGGAGCATATTCTATTGAAGAATTTCTTTGCTTTGCAAGTTTTTCATATAATCCGTATACAGCTTCCTCTTTTACAACTTTATCTTTAGTACCTTGTACTATTAAGCCTTGAGCAGGGCATGGAGAAAGGAAGTTGAAATCATATGAAGAAGCTGGTGGGGAGATAGCAACAAAACCATCAACTTCAGGCCTTCTCATTAAGAGCTGTAAAGAAATCCATGCTCCGAATGAAAATCCAGCAATCCAGCAGCTGCTGTGGTCTGGGCATTGCAATTGCAGCCAATCCATAGCGGCAGCAGCATCTATAAGCTCTCCAGCACCGTGATCAAATACACCTTGAGATTTTCCTACGCCTCTAAAATTAAACCGCAATACCGAAAAGCCATTGCGGACAAATGCTTGGAATGTATGATAAACCACCTTATTATTCATTGTACCACCATGAAGAGGATGTGGATGTAGAACCAATGCAATTGGTGCGTTGCGTTCTTCGCTTTGGTGAAATCTTGCTTCTATACGCCCTTCTGGCCCACTGAATATAACTTCTCTAACCATGTAAAACCCCGCTTAAAAAGATTTGCAAAATGCTAAATTCCTACTTGATTAGTAGGTTATTATTGTTTAGAATCTGCTTAATTGCAAAGTAGTTATCTTAGCATAAACTTCGCAAATTTAATAGTAATAAATGTATATCGTTTATGATTTTAACCACGAAAGGAAGATTTGCTGTAATGGCTTTGGTTGATATAGCTTTCAGCTCAGGTGGAGTGCCAGTGCCGTTGGTAGATATAGCCAAGAGGCAAAACATCGATCCTGGATATTTAGAGCAAATATTCATTAAGCTTAAAAAATCTGGTTTGGTAGCTTCTTTCCGAGGCCCTGGAGGGGGATATGTTCTTGGTGTGGAAGGTGATAACATAATGGTTTTAGATATATTAAAAGCAGTTGGTGAAGACGTTAAGATGACGCGCTGCGAAGGTAAAAAGGAGGATTTATCTGGCGGTTGCATGCATGATAAATCCACTTGTTCCACTCATAAATTATGGAGAGCTTTGGAGTTTCATATTGAAAACTATTTGGGGAATATCACATTAAACGATGTTTGCAAAGGTGATAAGCTGATTAAAGAAAATGCATAAAACAATATTTTTTGACAACAACGCAACAACGCCGCTATTACCAGCTGCGAAAAAAGTTATGTTTGATGTAATTGATCTACCCTTAAATCCTTCATCTATGCATGCTTTTGGTAGGTCTGCTAAACATATATTGGAAGATTCTAGAGAAAGGGTTAAGCAAGCCGTGGGAGCTGATGATGAATATCAAGTTATTTTTACTTCATCGGGAACTGAAAGTAATAATTTAGCAATTAAGGGATTGCGAGACTTTAAAGTACTTACATCAGAAATAGAACATGCATCAGTTATTTCTGCTGTAGGACAGGCTATTATACCTGTGAATAAAGATGGAGTTGTTAACCTTGCAGTCCTTGAAGAAATTTGTGCAAGGGAGAGTGGTAAACAGAAGTTTTTAGTATCAATAATGTCTGCCAACAATGAGACAGGGGTTATTCAACCAATTAGGCAAGCTGCTGAAATAGTTCATAGATATGGTGGATTAATTCATAGTGATGCTAGCCAAAGTTTTGGCAAGGTGGATTTCAATATATCTGAGCTTAACTTAGATATGACGACTATTTCTTCACATAAATGCGGTGGTCCTATGGGCGTTGCTGCGCTTGTTTTTAGAAAAAATATCCCGCTTGCTGCAATGATGTTTGGAGGTGGGCAAGAATTACGATATCGTCCTGGAACTCAGAATTTACCAGCGATACGTGGGTTTGCTATCGCTTCTGAGGTTGCTGTAAATAATTTGAATAACTATGCTAAATTGGCAGAGATCAGAGATTATATTCAAAGAGAGATAAAATCTATCTCCCCAGATCCAATAGTGTTTGGTGAAAATGCTGACAGGCTTCCTAACACGCTTTCTATTGCTATGCCGAATGTCTCTAGTGAAACACAAGTAATACATTTTGACACTAACGGATTTGCAATTAGTGCGGGCTCTGCCTGTTCCTCTGGAAGAGTGGATTTACCTCATGTGCAGATAGCAATGGGATACAATGAAAGCGTTGCCAGAAGTTCTATTAGGGTTTCGCTTGGGATAGATAACAATATGGAAGAAGCAAAATTATTTGTGAAAGTTTGGGGAAATTTATTTACTAACTCAAATAATTCCAAAGCATATAAGGAGTAAAAATGACTACGCTACAATTACCTGTATACATGGATTATCAAGCAACTACGCCACTTGACCCAAGGGTTTTGGAGGCTATGTTGCCATATTTTAACCAAAAATTTGGTAACCCTCATTCTAGAAGTCATAAATTTGGTTGGGATGCTGAAAATGCAGTAGAAGAAGCACGCAAGCATGTAGCAGATTTAATTAATGCGGACCCTAGAGAAATCATATTTACTTCTGGGGCAACTGAATCTAACAACCTTGCAATTAGGGGGGTGGCTGAGTTTTATAAAGATAAAAAAAATCATATAATAACCGTGGCTACGGAACATAAATGCGTGCTTGATACTGCTAGGCATTTGAATCAGGAAGGCTTCGAAGTAACTTATTTAACTGTTAAAGAAAATGGTATTATAGATTTAGAAGCTCTTAAATCAGCTATTAAAGATTCTACAGTTTTGGTTTCTGTTATGACTGTTAATAACGAAATAGGAGTTATTCAACCGATTAAGGAAATAGGTAAAATTTGTAGGGAACGTGGTATATTCTTCCATACAGATGCAGCTCAAGGCTTTGGTAAAATCCCCCTTGATATAAAAGATATGAATATAGATCTTATGAGCATATCTGGTCATAAAATTTATGGCCCAATGGGAATAGGAGCTTTATATGTTGGCCGTAGTCCAAGGGTGCGTTTGAATGCAATAGTTCATGGTGGTGGGCAGGAGCGTGGGATGAGATCGGGAACTGTTCCTTTGCCACTAGTTGTGGGGTTAGGAGAGGCAGCTAGAATAGCCAAGCTTGAAATGAAAGAAGAGTATACTCGTATAAAAAACCTTTTTGAGTATTTTACATCTAAATTACTCAAGCTATCTCATGTATTTTTAAATGGTGATATTAATGCAAGATACCCTGGCAATATTAACCTAAGTTTTTCCTGTATTGAGGGAGAATCAATGATCGGCGCAATTAAAAGTATTGCGGTTTCTTCTGGATCTGCCTGCACATCAGAATCATTGGAGCCATCATATGTATTGCGCGCGCTTGGTGTGGATGAAGAATTAGCGCATACATCTATCCGTTTTGGTATAGGGAGATTCACAACTAAAGAAGAGCTAGATTTTGCAATTGATTGCGTGACCGCCGCAGTAGATAAACTTAGAGAATTGAGCCCATTGTGGGAAATGCTGCAAGAAGGCGTAGATCTTAAATCCATAAATTGGGCTAATCATTAATTATAAATTTAAAGAGGATAAAATGGCATATAGTCAAAAAGTTATCGATCATTATGAAAATCCTAAAAATGTTGGGTCTTTAGATAAAGAATCACCTAACGTAGGTACTGGTTTAGTTGGAGCTCCTTCTTGTGGAGATGTAATGAAATTGCAGATCCAAATAAATCCTGAAACAGGGGTAATTGAAGATGCAAAATTCCGTACCTTTGGTTGTCTTTCTGCGATTGCGGCTAGTTCTCTTGCTACAGAGCAGATTAAGGGGAAGACATTAGAAGAAGCGTTGCAAATAAAAAACTCTGATATTGCTGAGGAGCTTTCTCTTCCTCCTGTTAAGATACATTGCTCTGTTTTAGCGGAAGATGCTATAAAAACTGCCATTAAAGATTATCAAACTAAATCATCTTCATAAAATATTTAAAATTGATAAAGTCATGTCTAGTCAAACGAAGCAAATACTCTCTATAACTGAAGCAGCTGCGGAACGCATTAAAATTTTAATTGCTAAACGAGATAAACCTACTATTGGCATTAAAGTTGGCGTGAAGCAAGGTGGATGTTCTGGGTTATCATATACCTTTGAATATTGCGATCAAAAAGGTGATTTTGATGAAGTGATTGAAGATAAAGGTGTGATGGTGATAGTTGATCCTAAAGCGGTAATGTTCATAATTGGTACCACCTTAGATTTTGTGGATGAAAAGGTTAAATCTGGATTTGTATTTGTAAATCCAAATGAAGCGGGGCGCTGTGGTTGCGGCTCTTCTTTCTCTGTGAAAAAATAATATCAATTTTAATAAAATGTGAAAGAAAAAGCGGTCAAATACTTTTTAAGCCAGCGCTTGACTGCGTCAGTGGTAGGGGAATTATTGAAATTTCATTAAAGGGCAATTTATTCTAGAGGTCAGGTATTTGCTTGTGTGTAGCGATGATGCCCGGGATTATGTTTTGTGCCTTTAATATTTTATAACGTCATTTGGCAGCGGTCTCATTATACTGCTTGCATTAAGGTTAGATTTTTGTTTAAGATCTTAAGTCATAATAAATTTTTGGAATATATATGAAATTCTCAACCGCAGACTCTTTTAAAGCCAAGAAGAAATTAGAGATATCAGGAGCAACTTATAGCTATTATGACCTAAATGCTATAGCTGCGCAAATAGGGCTTAAGCTTAGTCAGCTACCAATTACACTTAGAATTATATTGGAGAATCAAGCAAGATTTGAAGATGGTAAGGTTGTAAAGGAAAAAGATATAAGAGCGCTTGCGGAATGGCTAAAGAATTGTAAATCTGACCATGAGATATCTTATTTTCCAAGTAGGGTGCTGATGCAGGATTTTACTGGCGTCCCTGCAGTTGTAGACTTGGCTGCAATGCGCGATGCAATGATTGCAATTGGTGGCGATCCGCAAAAAATTAATCCGCTAATTCCTGTGGATTTGGTAATAGACCATTCAGTGCAAGTTGATACATATGCTTCTGCAAATGCCTTTGATGAAAATGTAAAACAAGAAGTGCGCCGTAATAAAGAGAGATATACCTTTTTAAAATGGGGGCAAAGTGCTTTTAACAATTTTAGGGTGGTGCCAACTGGAACCGGGATTTGCCATCAAGTGAATCTTGAATACTTAGCTAAAGTGGTATGGCACAGAGAAATAAATGGTGAGACATTTATTTACCCCGATACCTTAGTTGGAACCGATAGTCACACTACTATGATAAATGGTCTTGCTGTGCTTGGTTGGGGCGTGGGTGGCATTGAGGCTGAAGCAGCTATGTTAGGGCAGCCTATATCTATGGTTATACCAGAGGTTATAGGGGTTGAGCTTTTTGGCAAAATGCGCGAAGGCGTAACTGCAACTGACTTAGTGCTCACCGTAACCAACTTACTGCGTACAAAAGGGGTAGTTAATAAATTTGTGGAATTTTATGGGGAAGGATTAGTGCACCTACCACTTGCTGATCGTGCAACGGTAGGAAACATGGCCCCAGAATATGGAGCTACTTGTGGATTTTTCCCAATAGATGAAGAAACTTTAAAATACTTGAAGTTATCTGGCCGCAGCCAAAATCAAATTGAGCTTGTAGAGAAGTATGCAAAGATTCAAGGGCTTTGGAGAGATGATCATGGAGAAATGAAATTTACAGATACAGTGCGTTTGGATTTATCTTCTATAGAGCCAAGCATGGCTGGACCAAAGCGTCCTCAAGATAAAGTACCGTTATCTTCCGTAAACGATAATTTTGCTAAGGAATTACCAAAGCTAAACAAAAATGCGGCAAATACAGGTAAGGAATTTACTGTCAACTCTGGTAAATATTCCATAAAAAATGGAGATGTAGTAATAGCAGCAATCACTAGCTGCACAAATACTTCTAACCCTTCGGTAATGATTGGTGCTGGCCTTGTAGCTCGCAAAGCATTAGCTTTAGGGCTGCAAGTAAAACCTTGGGTGAAAACATCACTTGCTCCTGGGTCAAAGGTTGTAACAGAATATCTTGTTAAAGCTGGGTTGCAGAAAGATTTGGATGCGCTTGGATTTAACTTGGTTGGTTATGGCTGTACAACTTGCATAGGTAATTCTGGGCCACTTTTAGAGGAAATTGAAAAAGTTGTTGCTGAAAATAATTTGGTAGTTGCTGCTGTGCTTTCCGGAAATAGGAACTTTGAGGGTAGGGTGCATCCATTGGTGCGCGCTAACTATTTGGCTTCACCAATGTTGTGTGTTGCATATGCTTTAGCTGGCTCTATGAACATCGACTTAACTAAAGAGCCTTTAGGCATTGGTGCAAATGGCAAAGAAGTTTACTTAAAAGATATTTGGCCTACCAACATGGAAATAGCTGATTATGTAGCGAAAAGTGTTGATTCCAAGATGTTTATTGAAAAATATTCTGATGTATTTAAAGGAGACGCTAAGTGGCAAGAACTTCCGGTTTCACAAGGGATAACATATGACTGGGATGATTCAAGTACATATATAAAGCTTCCACCATATTTTGAGAATATGGGTGATGATCAAGCTCTTAAAGATATAAAATCTGCAAGGGTGCTTGCGATTTTCGGAGACAGTATAACTACTGATCACATCAGTCCGGCGGGTTCGATTTCTAAAATAAGCCCGGCAGCTAAGTATTTAAATGCGCATAATATCCAAGCATCTGACTTTAATTCTTATGGTGCGCGTAGAGGGAACCATGAGGTTATGATGCGCGGCACTTTTGCTAATATCCGCATTAAAAATGAACTAACACCAGAAGTGGAGGGCGGATACACTCGCCATAATGGCAAAGGGGAGCCAGTTAGTATTTACGATGCTGCAATGCTTTACTTGGCAGAAGGCGTTCCAACTATCATAATAGCTGGTAAAGAATATGGCACAGGGTCTTCAAGAGATTGGGCTGCAAAAGGTCCTAAGCTTCAAGGTGTAAAAGCTGTTATAGCCGAAAGTTTTGAGCGGATTCATAGATCTAACCTTGTGGGCATGGGAATTGTTCCATTGGTGTTTACTGGTGGTATGACCAGAGCTGATTTAAAGCTTAAGGGAGATGAATCTTTTGATATTATTGGTCTTGAGAATATGACGCCGCGTAAAAAAGTTAAGTGTATAGTGACCAGATCTGACGGTAGTAAGCAAGAATTTAGCCTAGAGAGCCGCGTTGATACCGAAGTTGAAGTTGATTACATCAATAATGGTGGTATCCTTCAGTTTGTTTTAAAGTCTATAAATAATTAAATCTGGGTTTTAAATGGTTTTCTCGAACTTTATTCAGCTTGTGCGCTCTATATTTGAAAAACTGGCAAATAAGTTTAAAGGCAGCTTTGGGGATAAAAGCATAAAAGAAATTGCTGTTGGGCTGCTATATAATCTAAAGCAAGAGTTTCTGGTAATTAAAGAGAAGATGAAAGATTTGGAGCGCACCAATTATGAACTTGGTATGTACCATTATAATTCGGGAAATCTTTCTGATGCCATTTTTAGATTTAAAATGCTCAAGAAAATTTTTAAGGTAAGAGGTCAGATAGATTACTTTATTGGTAGATGTTACATAGAGAGAAATCAAATTGAAAAATCTAAGCCATACATAGAAAGCTATTTGAAAAGCACTGATAGTGCTTTTCGCGCGGAAGCAAAATATTGTTATGACTTTGCTTATGGGCGGATGCAAAATATCAAGGCAATACCTAAAGAAATCGTAAAGCGTACATTTAATATTTTGGCTGAAAAGTACGATGAAATATTTTTCAGTAAGCCAAATTTGCCTCAAGATGAATTGTATAAATTGGTGAATACATATGTAAATGAAATTGGTTCTCCATATGGCAATAAGGTTTTAGACCTAGGTTGTGGTACCGGGTATACAGCCAAAATGCTAAAGTCTAATAAAATTGCTAGCTTTATTGAAGGAGTGGATTTCTCACCTAAAATGATAGAGATCTGCAAAAACATTAAAATTGATAAAACACCTTGTTATGATGTTTTATTTGAGGAAGATCTAGAAACATATTTTTCTAAAAAAGTAGATAAGCAATTTGATATTATAATAGCTTCGAAAATTATTAGTTATTATAATGATCCACTTAAATTGTTGACTAGTTGTAAAGAAATGCTAAAAACAGCGGGATTAATTGGCTTAACTTATAAAGTTAGTCCCCAAGATAAAATGCATTTTGATAGCCTTTTTGAAGAATTTCAATTTGATGAAGCTTATATATCTAGTGTGGCCGTAGATTGTGGATTTTCTATAAAAAGTTCTGTTGATGTTAAATTTCCTGATGGAGATAATGGAAAATTAATGTTATTAATTAAAGTATAGATATTTCAATGTAGTTTCATTTATATGTTTAAATTTTTAAGTTGTACTGTTATTGCATTTTCAATTACTATGAATTGTTCATATAGCGCGCTTGCCCTAGAAGAAGAGCACGAAGATATTGATTTCGTAAATATATCTGACATAAATGATGCTGAAGCTTATCCAAATGGTGAGTATGTTAACCAAGAATCAGATGATTTCGAAGGTTTTAACCGCGCAATGTTTGGTTTCAACGAATTTCTTGATGCACTCCTTTTTAAACCAGTTGCCCATGTTTATGAAACTGTAGTACCAAGTTTTGCGAGAGACCGTGTTAGATCGGTTCTTTCTAATTTGCATGAACCAGTTTACTTTGTGAACCACGTGCTACAGGGTGAGCCTGAAAAAGCTGCTGATACTATGGGTAGGTTCTTAACTAATTCAACTTTTGGTCTTCTTGGCTTTATGGATATAGCTTCTGCTGCTAATGTTAAGCCAAAACCAACAGATTTTGGCCTTACACTAAAAAAAGCAGGCGTACAAAAGGGGCCATATTTAGTTTTACCAATATTGGGTCCTTCAACTTTAAGGGATGCTTCAGCACTCGCGGTTGACATGGCTATGGACCCTTGGGGTTATTATAAATTCCATCATGTTAAGCGCCATAAGCTCGTGCGTAATAGGGCGTTAGGTATACGCTACTCGGTTGAACTTGTTGATAAAAGACAGAGATTGCTTAAGGTTTTAGATCAAATTGAAAAAACCTCATTGGATAAATATTCTACAATACGTAGTATGTATTTGCAAAAGCGATAATTTTTTGTAACACTAAAATTAATTGATGAAATGATAAGGTAATTTATGAAGTTTAAGTATATACAAACTTGTCTGTTTTTTGCTATGTTGACTTTCGCCAGCTATTCATATGGATATGCAAATAATTCACAGAGTGCAAAGGACTTTGTAAATTCTACAGCTTCTAGAGTTGAAGGTTTATTGAAGCAACCTGTGTCAGATTCTGAAAAAGAAAACAAGCTTAGGGCAATCTTTGCAGATGTAGCGGACATTGATTGGATTGGTAAATTTGTACTAGGTAAATATTGGCAGTCTTTAAATGAGCCACAAAAAATTAAGTATTTACAACAGTATAGAAAATATTTATTTGCATCGTATGTTCCTCTTTTTAGAGACTATAACGGTCAAAAATTTGATATTAGAGGCAGTAAAGATTTAAACGTAGACCAATATTTAGTGTCTACAGAAATTAAGCCTGCTGATGAAAATTCATCCTCTTACAAAGTGGAGTATAGACTTAAGTATGAAAGTGGCTCTTTTAAAATGCGAGATATAATTGCGGAAGGCGTTAGTATGATATCTACGCAGCGTTCTGAATTTGCTTCTATCATGAACAATGGTGGGTTTGAATTTCTGATTCAAAAACTGCAAGAGAAAAGCTAATACAAGGCAAAAAACTTTAAAGATCATCACTGCGAATGCGACATGCCGTATGTGGTAATCTTACCCATCTTCTCATGGTTCTTCCTGCGAACGCAGAAATCTTATTTTAAGATTCCGCATCAAGTGCGGAATGACCATTAATCCATTAATAATAAGTGCGTAGTCTTTTATACTGCTATAACCCAGGGCCTGCTGCAATACTAAAGCTTGTGAAGCTCGGTATATTTTCCTTACAAAAATCGCTAAGGTTTTTTATTAAGTTGGCTACATAACCGTTATAGTATAAAGCGACCAAACATACAGATGCTAATGCAGTAATCCCCATGATTAGTAGCTGTTGTTTGTGTTTAGCCTCTTCTGTGTTAACATACTTAATAATATAATCTATTGGTGTTTGGTCCTTATTATCTTTGGCATTAACATCCGCGCCATTTTTATATAAAAACTTAAATATTTCTAAGTTACCTCTAATAGCAGAAGCATGTAGAGGAGTAGTTTCGTTAACAGCAAATTTTGCATTAACATCCGCGCCTCTTTCGAGTAATAGCTCTACTATTTCTAGATGACTATACGCGGTAGCGATATGTAGAGGGGTGTCCAGAATACCATCAATTTTGGCATTAACATCCGCGCCTTTGTCGAGTAATAGCTTAACTATTTTTAGGTTACCCACCATGATAGCAAGATGTAATGGGAAGAAATCCTTTATATTAATAATTTTGGAATCCTTGCTATTCTTTATATTAATAGTTTCGGGATTAAATTCTAGAAAGTTCTCTAGTCCATCTACATCAGCATTTTCTATAAGTTGAAAAATATCTTTTTCCTCACCAAGCATATTTACCTGCGTTATTTATTATAATAACTGTAAATTATATAGTAAAATTATTGAAAAGTAAATTTTTGAGGAAAATAATTCGTATTAAATTCTTGGCCATTGCCAATCTTCATTAATAATCAATCTTATTCGCCCTCATGCTCCTCAAAAATTTCTTGGTATAACTTGAGAGTGTTTTTGCACATAAGGTCTAGGGAGTATTTTTTGCTCACCAATTTATATGCGTAATCGGTAATCTCTTTAGCTTGTTCTTTTTTAAGATTAAGCACTTTTTCAATATTTTCTGCGAAAGTCGAGGCGTCAGATGTTGGCACTAAAAATCCAGATTTTCCTTGCTCTATAATATCTTGTGGCGCCCCTATATTAGTGGAAATAACAATGCGTCTCATTGCCTGCGCTTCTACAATTGTGCGGCCAAATCCTTCAGGCTCTATGGAGGCAGATATAACTAGGTCGGCAATAGAATATAGAGCTGGCATATCAGAAATAGCTTCATCTTTTATAATGATTTTATCTTCAAGCTTATACTCACGTATTGTTTGCTTAATTTCATTTAAATAGTCACTTTGCACTGGCCCAGCTTTTCCAACCATTAGGCATTTAAATTTTTTGGTGGTTAAATATTTAAGAGATTTAATAAGGTATAAATGCCCTTTTAATCTGGTAAACCTAGATGGTAAGATAATAAGTTTTTCTTTTGGATCTAATTCAGAAAGACCAAGTTCTTTTTTAAGATTATCAACCCTGGTTTTATCCACATTATCTGGGTTGAAATAGTTAAGATCAGCGCCGCGCTCAATTACTACTAAGTTAGAATAGGTGAAGTGGTATCTGGTTTCTATATGTTTTTTAATGTAGTTGGAGATAGCAATTACTCTCTCACCTTTAAGCATAATGGAATTATAAAAGCGCTTTAAGGGGTGAGAAGCTGAATATGCTCCATGAAAAGTAGTAACAAATTTGCATCCAGATAATGAGCAAGCCAAGTAACAGCTCCAGGCTGGCGCTCGAGATCTTGCATGCACGATATCTACTTGGTATTCTTTTATCTTTTTATAAAGGCGAAACGCATTAAGAATTATAAGAATAGGGTTTTTTGAATGTACAGGCATTTTAATATGTTTAACACCAGCTTCTTTAAGAGAAGAAACTAGCGCTCCGCCATTGCTGCATACAAAGTTTTTTACTTTATGTTTTTGTAGATACGAAGCAATCTCAAATGTGCCTCGTTCTACACCACCAGAGTTAAAATCAGGGATTACCTGTAGTACAGTAAATTTTTTCATTTGCCCTCTATTCGCCTAGCTCTATTATAACAAACCTACTTGTACCACCACGATTGATTAAGAAGGCGATATCCTTACTGCCAGCCTTTTTAGCTTTTTCAATTTCTTTGCCAGCGTCTGCCATATTTTCTACTTTAGTTCGGTTTATTTGCATAATAACATCACCGGGTAATAAACCTACTTCTGCCGCTGAAGAATTGCGATTAACAGCAACTATAATAACTCCTTTAATACTTGGGTCTATTTTAAATTTAGCTCGCAGATTTGGAGTGATATCATCTATCTTAATACCTAAGCTAAGATCAGTTACTACAGTGTTTTTGCCAGCTTTTTTGTTTTCTACTTCTTCGAGCTTATCAGTAAGTAGTTCAATAGTGGCATTAAGTTTAGCAGGTTTGCCATCTCTTAGGATATCAATAGTAACCTTTTTGCCAATCTGGGTTTCTGCTACTATTTTAGAAAGCTTGTGCCCCTGCATTGTCGGCTTGCCATCTACTGCAGTGATGATATCACCAGCTTTTAAACCGGCTTTATCTGCTGGGCTATCTTTAACAACCTGAGTAACTAGCGCACCTTTAGTATTTGGAGCGCCAATATGTTTAGCAATATCCGGCGTTAAAGTTTGGATACTTACTCCCAAAAAGCCTCTAGTAACTTTGCCCGCTTTTTTAATTTGCTCAATTATTGTATTTGCTTGATTTGAAGGGATTGCAAACCCAATGCCTATATTGCCACCAGAAGGGGAAACGATTACAGAGTTTATACCTATTACCTCGCCTCTTAAGTTCATCATAGGGCCACCAGAATTCCCTCTGTTAATAGAGGCATCAGTTTGAATGAACTCATCATACTGGCCGCCAACTATACGTGATTTTGCAGATACTATACCAGCAGTAACGCTTCCGCCAAAACCAAAGGGATTGCCAATTGCAATAATCCAATCACCCACATGAGCTTTCTCAGAATCACCAAATTTTAAATAAGGCAATTTCTCTTTGCTATCAATTTTCAAAAGTGCTAAGTCTGTTTTTTTATCAACACCAACAATTTTTGCCTTAATTATTTCTTCATTGTCATTAGATAAAGTAACGTTAATTTCATCTGCACCCTCTATAACATGTGCATTAGTTACTATGTATCCATCCGGGTGGATGATGAAACCGGAGCCTAAAGAAGTTGCTTTGCGTTTCCTGTTTTCGGAAAAGCCAAATTCTCTATCTAAAAATTCTTTAAAAAACTGATCAAAAGGGCTGCCTTCTGGCATTTCATTCCTGAGCTCATCCAAAGGGCTTTTGGCATCAATGGTTTGCGTGGTTGAAATATTTACGACCGCTGGTATCGCCATATCTACTATCGGTGCAAAAGATGGTAAGTTGCTTACTTCTATAGCATTGCTAAAATTAGCAAAAATGCAAAGCGTTGCGACAAGATATAACTTAGTGAACAAACTCATTTTTTCCTCTTTACCCTTGCAAAAAATCTGTGCACTTTTACCTAATTTATTTTTGAGACATGATATAACAGTTTTTAATTTCATATTAAGAATGCCTTGTTAAATTACGTTACTGGATTTATCTTATATCAGATTTTGTGCTGAAGTGAAGAGGTTTGTATTATGACTGATGCAATTGATTATAAAGAAATGATTTCCCCAAAAAACCCTAGTAGTTTAAAACGTTTAGCAGGATATTTTAAGCCATATAGATTAATGCTTTTGGGTGTTTTTATTGCACTCAGCATCACATCTGCATCCATACTCATGATTAGCCAAGCGATCCGAATGTTCATAGATTTAGGGATAGCTAAGCAGGATATCCATGAATTAGATGAAGCTCTTATATTTCTAGGTATTACTATTGTAGTCTTAGCGTTATTTACATTTTGTAGATTCTTTCTAATAACCCTAGTAGGCGAACGAGTTATAACAGACTTAAGGCGAGATATATTTAAACATATACTCATTTTATCTCCAGATTATTTTGAGAAAAATAAATCAGGAGAATTATTATCTAGATTAACAGCAGATACAACGCTTTTGCTTACTTTAATAGGCAGCAGTTTTTCTTTTACTATCAGGAACTTAATTATGCTGCTTGGTGGGATAGTGGTTTTAGTTGGCACAAGCAGTAAACTTTCTTTGATGTTATTGTTTATAATTCCAGCTGTTATCTCACCTTTATTTTTCTTGGGGAAAAAACTTAGGGTATACTCCAGAAACTCCCAAGATAGAGTTGCGGAGATTTCTGCGAGAGCCGAGCAATCCATGAATGCGCTTAAGATTGTACAAGCTTACAGAAGAGAAGAGTATGAGATGAGTAAATTTAACTACCTTTTGAATGAGCAATTAAGAACAGCTTTTAATCGTATATTACTGCGTGGCTTGTTGACTGCAATAATAATAGCGCTTGCATTTGGTGGAGTTGGTTTTGTTTTATGGATGGGAGCTCATAAAGTTGTGGAAGGAAGTATTTCTCCCGGAGAATTATCGGCGTTTGTATATGTCGCTGTGGTTTGTGCAGGGGCTGTGGCTGCTCTCTCTGATGTATTAGGAGATTGGCAAAAAGCAGTAGGGGCAACAGAAAGGATTTTTGAATTTTTATCAAGTAAACCCTCCACTAAGCATTCGGATGCTCCAATTACATTTTCTGGCGAATTTAAAGAGAAAATTGAATTCAAGGATGTTTCTTTTAGTTATGATAAGTTAAAGAAGCGTAAGATTTTAAATAACATAAATTTAGAGATAATACCAGGCCAAATGACGGCGCTGGTAGGTAAGTCTGGTGCTGGGAAAACAACTATTTTTATGTTGCTTGAGCGTTTTTATAATCTTGATTCTGGAAAAATTTTATTTGATGGGAAAAGTATTGATAGCATCAATATGAGTGACTTAAGGGCTATGTTTACTTATGTGCCCCAGGAGCCTTATGTATTTGCAACCAGTGTTTATGAAAATATAGCGTATGGTAATCCATCTGCTAGCCGGGAAAAGGTAATTAATGCTGCCGAGCAAGCAGGATGTATGGAGTTTATTGAAAAGCTTCCTGAAGGCATAGATACATACTTAGGGGATAAAGGCATGAAGCTTTCTGGCGGACAAAAGCAAAGGCTAGCAATAGCTAGAGCAATATTGAATGATCCAAAAATTTTATTACTTGATGAAGCTACGTCCTCTTTGGATTCTGAAAATGAAGATCTGGTGCAGAAAGCTTTAAATAACTTGATGCGAGGCCGCACAACTATTGTAATAGCTCATCGCCTTTCCACTGTAAAAAATGCAGACCAAATTATAGTGCTAGAAAATGGTGCTGTAATACAGCGAGGCACTCATGAAGAGCTGATAAAACAAAAAACAAGTACTTATGCAAGGCTTGCAAAACTACAGTTTGGTTGATAGTTGTTAGCTGATTTGTATAGATCTTTTATAGGTAAAGTATTTATGAACGCAGAAAATGAATTATATATTTACCAATCTGAAGATGGTGAAATTATTGTTGATGTTCAACTAAAACAAGAAACTCTTTAGTTATCATTAAACAAAATAGCTCAATTATTTGGTAGGGATAAGTCGGTTATATCAAAGCATCTTAAACGAATTTTTGAGCAAGAGGAATTGGACCGCAATTCAGTTGTTGCATTTTTTGCAACAACTGCCAGTGATGGTAAATCCTATGAGGTAGAGTATTTTAATATTGATGCGATTCTATCAGTAGGATATCGGGTAAATTCCAAGCACTAGGGCACAAACAATTACTTATTTGTAGAAAGGGTATTGCTATTGGCAATTGAGTTGATGGCTACAGCAGCTTGCTTAGAAGAGAAAAAGGAAGTTGAATTAATAAGATTTGATCTAGGTTTTTCTATTGTTGAAGTAGTAATAGTCGATCCCGCTCTACCCAAACCATTCTCAACTCTAAAGCGAGCATTATCTCCGAGCATCGCCATAATGAATTTTAACTGATCAAACCCGGCTTGTGGAATGCTGCCAAGAGAATGTTTTTTACCTTTAACTATACCTTTATTAAACAATTTCCAAAGCATAGCTAAAGATACTTCATCTAGCTCTTGGTTTTGATCATGTTCAACCAAAAGCTGTTGAATCTGTTCTTCCTTACATTTCATTAAATTGCTTAGATATTGAATTAACTCAGCAATATGCATTTTATGTAGGCGTAGAGGCTCCTCTCCCGTAAGTGCGGCTATGAGCCTAACGGCCCGATCCTTAACTTCCGGTAGATTAACTTCAATGCTTAATTTTGTTGCGTTTGCCATATGCTTCCTAAAATCTATGTCTATTATACTTTATTTTTTTAAATGATTCAACAACAGATAAACTATAATATTTACAATTAGTTATCCTCGCTAATTGAGCGGAAGGTTGCTGTTGCTTCGAAGAATTTTCTTTATAATATTAACGGTTATTAACTTTAAGAATCTTAAATGAATAATCTCATTAATAAAAAAAATGCAATCTTACTCTTTGTAGGGGGAACTTTAACCATTGTCTTAGGCCACCCTTAACCTGAAATATACTAATATAGTAGCTCCTTTTGATGGCAGGGTAACAAAGCATTCTGTGGAAGTTTACAACAGGGTTTTTTCTTTATGCGAGCAGCATTGTTTTGCCAGCACTTTTACAGCGCCAATTAGGTTATGATGCCACTATGGCTGGGTTGGTTCTTTCTCTTTTCAGGAGTTGCTGTAATAGGTCTTATGCCCCTCTCTGTAAAACTCTCAAAAATAGTTCCAGCTAAATATCTAATTGCATTGGGGTTTTCTTTAGCAACGATTGGAATGTTTGCGTCCAGCCATATTACACCGCAAACAGATTATAATACTTTGTTGAAATGCGAATACTGCAGATGATGGGGCTGCCGTTTCTTTTTATCCCTATAAGTACCTTAGCATTTCAAAATATTTCTAAACAAAACAATAACAAAGCCTCTGCTATATATTCCTTAGCACGTAACTTAGGTGGTACCTTTGGTATTTCGATAATTACAACTTTAGTAACACGTAGGCAGCAGGTGCATCAATCTTATTTAGGTGAGCACCTTACAGAGCACGATCCTGCTGTGCAAGAAAAGATAAATGCCATGGCAAAAACTATGATTGATCATGGAATAAGCAGTGCTGGTGCGAAAGAGCAGGCAAGGGGTATGATGTATCAGAATTTGCAAGATCAAGCTGCTTTTTTGGCATACCAAGACGCATTTATATTTTTAGGTTATATGGCGTTTGCTTTTGTGGTTATATTATGGCTAAAACTGTATAAAAAGGCATGTTATTTTGGATCAATTTAATACTCGTATACTTGAGGAAAAAAACACTGAAAGCCTTGCGACGCCTGACGTCGCTTGCGCGCCGCCACCCCATAACTGTTGAAAGTGCTAAGAAATATAAAAGCCATAAAAAGAGAGTGTATTTTAATTTAATAAAAAGCAATAATGCAAACAACGGGTTGCCGTT
>JAQSWL010000077.1 GCA_029266655.1 Candidatus Midichloriaceae bacterium
AATCAAAATCAAGAATCATGGGCGCAAGATTTATTCCCTTTTCACTTATGGTTTTGACTGGCTAAATGAATATTTTTATAACCCAAAGAACACTTATCTCAGAGCATTGTTCCGATCTTTAAAATCGTTTTTTTCAGCAGGGGACTCATAAGTATGGGGTACTATGTGGCAACATTTTCAAAGAAAATTTTATGCCTGCGTTTAGTAAATTTCTAGATAAATACCCTAATTACTTAGATGTAAATGCCAGGAAAAAGCTATATGATATTGCGCAATCATATGGCAACAGTCGCCTGGAGAAGTATAAGCCAACTAGAAATACTTTGACTTCAGAGGATTTTGAACATATTTTCGAATCTTATTTGGAATCTACCATAAGTAGTAGTTCAGATATTGTGTCCAGATAGAGCTTAAGGTTTGGAGTCGGTATAGACTAGAGGATACCGACCATTTATTTACGAGAGGTATATTGGGTGGAATCAAATATTGCTAGAGCGCTCTTTTAAGAAGCTTATAACATCTTCTCTAATGCCAATAGCGCTAAGGTCCAAATCAAAATGATTCTCCGCTATAATTCTTAAAGCACCAATTGCAGCCCTTCTAAGCGCAAATGGATCTTTAGATCCGGTAGGCTTAATATTGATCGCAAACATTTGATTTAAGGTATCTAGTTTATCTGCAAGCGCTAGTATTGATGCCATAGCACCTTCTGGCAACCTATCATTTGGGCCTTGAGGCTTATAATGATCTCTTATACAGGTAGCAGCTTCTTTACTTTCACCACTTGCAATCGCATAATAATACCCCATTATTCCTTGTAATTCTGGAAATTCCTTCACCATGTTGGTTGTAAGATCGCACTTAGCAAGCATTGCTGCTCTTTCAATTATGCTGGGATCCAAATCAAGTTCGAAACAAATTGCAGCAACTAAAGCAGATACGCTCGACTGTTTGGCGTGCATCGACCCAATATTCGCATGGAAAGTTAAAGATTTAATATTTTCTATGCGATCGGCTAATTTAGACTTCAAGTCCAGCTCATAGAAAAATTTTGCATCAGCTAATCTAGCAGAAAGCACTTTGTTATTTCCCTCTACTAGAGCCTCACCGCCATCTACAGGATCGATGTTAGCAACTAACAAATAATATGGTGATAAAGCTTTAACTCCATCTTTTGTTTGCGTATCTGTCATCAAATAGCGTTGATGGTGCTTAAGTGTAATAATCAGAACTTCTCTAGGTAGCTGCATGAATTCAGGCTTGATTTGAGAAATAAATACTTTTGGATACTCCACAAGCCCTGCTATTTCATCTAGCAGCTCTTTATCTGCAATTAGCTCAACCTTTTTTGCCGCCAAAATCTTATGTGCTTGATGCAAAATGCTATTTTTACGCGCTTCATGATCTAGAACAACGCAAGCTTTCTCAAGCTTTTCTAGGTAATCTGAATATGAGGAAATTTCAATTGGAGCAGGGGCCATGAACCTATGCCCATAAGTTATGTTGCTGCTTTTAATATGGTGATAATTAAATTCTAAAGCCTTACCATCTAATAAACATAAAATAGATTTAATTGGACGCACCCATCTTAAATCATGATCTCCATCAATCATAGATTTGGGCCAAACAAAATTCTTTAATGTTGAGATGATTATATCCTTAAGTATATTTGCTGGATCTTCATCTCCTTTCGTTAGAACTGCGAAATAATAATCACCACGCTTTTCTAATTGGTCTGCTTGTAAATTATTCTTTTTTAAGAACCCAGCTAAAGCTTCAGCAAGAGCTTCTACTCTTGGCCCTCTTAGCTCTTGAGTTTTTTGCTTTAATTCAAGTTTGAAACCATCTATAGCTACTCCCAAACGCTGCGGGGTAACCCATGATTTACATGTAAACTCGCCAGTAAAAGCATCTGCAATAGCTTGCCTTAGCATTTCACGTAATTTTTCCTCAGCATTCTTTTGCATGCGGGCTGGTATCTCTCCAGAAAAAATTTCGAGTAATAGTTCAGACATGTTCAACCATAATTGTGTTTAAGAGGTTTTAATAATATAAGCCCCAAAGACTATAACACATATACCTGCAATCTTACGACGACTTTTCTCTTCTTTCAAGAGCCACATACCAAGAACGCTTCCAAATACGATTGAGAGTTCTCTTAAAGCAACTACATAAGATGCTGGGGAAGATTGCATAGCAAGCAACACCAAATAGTAAGTAAAAAAGCTTACTAAGCCAATGGTGCCGCTATAAAATTTATAGCGTTTTATTACAGTCCAAGTATGCCCGTTTAGGCGATGCATTACTATTGGTAACATTATAAGAGAAGTTACCATAAACATCATGTTGATATAAAAAAGTGGAGGTATGTAGCTCAAACTGATTTTATCTATAATAGAGTACATGGAAATAAAAATACCAGTGCGGGCAGAAAGCCTCATTACTTCGCGCTTCTCTAAGTCCCCCAACCTTTTAATTGCTACAGAAATAATCCCCAAAATTAGGAAAATTACCCCTAAAGCTCCTTGAGCCGATATAACTTCTAGCTTTAATATTAGCATTATGGAAATGGTAAAGAAGATAGCCAATCCTCTAGATATTGGATATATAAGAGACATTTCCCCGATATTATAAGACATGCCAAGCGTGTATAAGTACAAGGCATGTGCAAGGCCCGTCAGTATGAAGAACGGCGCCCAATTAATATTAAATTCTGAGAAATCGGTAAAAATAATGGCTAGTGGAAAAGTTAATAGACCTGCTATAAACCAACCAAGCCATAATATTGCTATCTTGTTTGCTTCTGTTTTTTTCGTATAGAAATTCCAACCGGCATGAAGCATTGCGGAAAAGAGAATTAATATAAAATCTATTGTACTCATGCAGCTTCTAAAATGGTGGAGCTAAGCGGATTCGAACCGCTGACCTTTTGAATGCCATTCAAACGCGCTACCAACTGCGCCATAGCCCCTTATATTTTTCTAGGTTACCACTTTCATAAATGGAAATGGTATTAGTCGGCTATATAAACCATATTTTACATCCGCTGTCAAACAGCTTTTAGCTGCTTTTTACCAATGTAGCAGGGTGGTAAGCGGAAGGGGAAATGGCATTTAAGTTATGCAGATTCTTCTGAGTAACTCTCCACATAAACAAACTCTTTGCCACAATATGGGCAGGTGATTTCGCTTCTATCATGCTTAATTTGTAAATATATTTTTGGGTGGCCTAAAGGTCCGCTTCCGCCATCGCAGCTTGTATCCCTTTGATGCACAATTTTCTTATCAGCTATCATATCAAAAAATCTGTTTTATGTTATTATAGAGATATTGGTTGACCCTAGCAAGATTATTTGTAATAATCCTGTGGCCTTTAAGAGCTATATTAAATCTCAAAATTTATGGCCGAGTAGCAAAGTGGTAATGCTGCGGACTGCAAATCCGCCATTCGTCGGTTCGATTCCGGCCTCGGCCTCCAATATAAAATCCATATCAAAAATGCGCTTACGGCGGGTAACAGTTTATCAGGCATCGCCTTGATATTTGCTATTAGCAGGAACACCCATTAGACATTATTATATAGATAGGTGCCATTATATATAGTAATATGTCGGAATATTAATAGATAACAGAGTTTTTATGCGCTATAGAAAAAATAGCTATGATTTAAAGATAGCTAACCAAAATCGTAAACACCTACAGAAAAGAGATAGAGCATTAGACAAGCAAAGAAATACGGATTTCCATTTTCATAGCTCTTGGAATCTGAATGCTACGGGTAGCATTGCAATTCCATTTCTATTATTAATTAATTGTATTGTAATAACTAATGCCGGGATTCAAGCTCATTCCACCAATAATAACAGAATTTATACCAATAGTTCGGTTACCACAGAAATTTGCCTTGATGCTCCATATAATAATATAAACATAGGAGCCAGTGATCATGGTAGCAAACCCTTTCAACTCTCAAGCGCTACAATCTTAAGCACCTCAAAAAACCTTAATGTGAATGATCTTAATATTTATCATGCAAAGCCAGAAACAATAGAGGTTGCTGAAAAAAAGTTAGCTATAAAATCAAGTTACAACACTCTCACTGTTGAGCCCACTGAATTAGCAGCTAATTATAAGGCAATATCAGATTTGGCTCAGTGCTATTGGAATTTAAATAGTACCAAAGTAATAAATGAAGACAGAAATTGCCCAAAAAATGTCTTTAAAAATATACCTGATTATGAAGATCTAAAAATATGGGGAAAATGGTATAAAGATGTGCAGTTCTTTCCGCATGGAAGGTCTAAAGACCTTTTAACTGCAGTAATCAAGCATGGTCGAAAAGAAGCTCCAGAAAACACTAAGGTTATTATTCTTGCTCGTTCGTTAGAGCATTATTGGTATGCGCGAGATCTAATCAATTATTGCGAAAGGTTTTCAATTCTTAGCAACTATAAAGGAAAGCCTATAGTTGGGTTTTATCCTGAATTTTTTGGCACATATATTGGTAATCATTTCTCAGTTGAGCTTTTTCCTCTTCAGTATAAGCATAGCATTGCAATCCACACTATGCACATTGCACAAAATATAAAAATGTCTTATCTCGAAATGGAATACTTCGACCAAATACTAGATCATGGGGTTTATAATGGGCAGTATCCTGATAGCGTTGTATTTGAGAGAGATATTTCAGAATGGGCCTCTCGTAAAATTGCAAAATGTGTACAGGGGGATAATAACTTACGTCATGATGTGCTCGTAAATGTTCCTTATTATAGGGCTTATCATATTGGAGATGAAACTTATTTATTCAATCCTAGTCCGATGCCAAAAATGATAGATCTTGATACGCTGACTTGTGAAGATATATCGGAAAGGAGATATAAATCACTTTATAGTTCCAATCAGGTCCTTTCCCAAGAAGCAAAAAAAGTTGTTTCAGAAATGGAGGAAAAGGGAATCTTTGATGTTTTCTCGCTGTATTTTTCCAAGTATAAGATTTTAAATCAAAATTCGATTCCAAATAACGCTGCAGTTAAACATTATTATATTCCAGATGAATATTTAGGACGCATGTAAATTCATCTCAAACCTAGTCGGTATCTTATATAGTAATTTAACTTGAATATTAAACTAAAAAACAATAAAACAAATAGTGGGTTGCCACTATTTGTTTTATGTTCGTAGAAACTTTAAAGGAGATTCTGCAGGCCTGGCGTAAGCTGCATAACTGTTGAAAGTGCTAAGAAATATAAAAGCCATAAAAAGAGGGTGTATTTTAATTTAATAAAAAGCAATAATGCAAACAACGGGGGGTTGCCGTTGTTTGTTCATTTTTTGCAAGATCTTTATAGAAGATCTTGCAGGACTGGCGTAAGCTGCTCCCGCGCTTGCCCCGGTAGCGCCAGTCCT
>JAQSWL010000023.1 GCA_029266655.1 Candidatus Midichloriaceae bacterium
CCCACGTTCTCTTTCTTCTGGTGCTTTGTCAATTTGATCGTATGCTACAAAGTTACCAAATCTTTTTGTAATCGCTGCTGTTAACGTTGTCTTACCATGATCCACGTGCCCGATTGTCCCTATATTTACGTGGTCCTTCTCTCTTACGTACTTTTGCTTACCCATAACATCCCCAAAAATTAGCGCTATTAATAAATAAAATTGGAGCGGGTGATCGGAATCGAACCGACGTGACCAGCTTGGAAGGCTGGGGCTCTACCATTGAGCTACACCCGCTTGAATACTTTCGCTTTGTAATACCAAATCTCAAAATAAATAGAGCATTAAAGCTCATCTTTTGGCATTACTATCTCAATTTATTTTGAGATTCGGTATAAGAGGAATTTGTTTAATACAAAAAAATTACCTATCAAAGCCGCAGTGATTCAAACACATCTCGCCTATAATTGCAAGCACTTCTAACGTTAAAATTTATTTTTTTTATTTAGCAGAATTATCCCAATCTGAAACAACTTGGTTGCGTCCATTTTGCTTAGCTTTATAAAGATTTTGATCACCTCTTTTTAGCAAAGTGTCAAGATTGTCACCCTCATGAAAAAATGTAAGCCCTATACTTAAAGAGCATGGGATGTTAAAAGGCTCAACTGGAATACCAAAAGGTTTAGAGTCAATGTTAGAGCGAATTCGTTCCGCAATTGAATTTGCCAAACTTGGATTGATGGAAGTTAATATAACAACAAATTCTTCGCCTCCATATCTAGCGCATAAATCAGTAATCCTTAAATTGTCTGTCAAGCGCTTAGCAACTTCAGTAAGCACAGCATCCCCAGCCTGGTGTCCATAAGTATCATTCACATTTTTGAAATGATCTATATCTATCATCAACAACGCTATGCTATCTTGCGCAAATTGAGAGTTATCTATCATATTTCGTATGTGAGTTTCCAAATATCTACGATTATATAAATTAGTAAGCGCATCCACTACCGATTGCTTAATGCTACTTAAATAGTTAGATTTCAAATCATCCTGATAACGTTTTCTTTTTATTTGGGTAACGCACCTAGCAACCATCTCATTTACATCTATTGGAGAAAGAAGGTAATCATTAACACCAATCTCAAGCGCTCTGGTTAGGGTTTCCTCATCATTTTCATCAACAATAATTAAAATTGGTGTATGCCTATACTTATCAATACTACGTAGTTCTGAACAAAATCTAAGCCCGTCGCTCTCAAGCAACAATGCACTTATCATTATCAGGCTATAATCTTCATTATCCGTGCCATTTAATAGGTCATCTATAACTTCTTTTTGAGTGCATTTAATTCCTATATCCCCAAGCTTCTCTGATATTCGCCTATATTGAAGCTTGTCATCATCAATAATCAAAGCGCTGGCTCCGTCAACTTTATTTCGCGCTTCAACTCCACTTTGAATAACTCCAAACTCCCTTCCAGTCCGGTCCCTCAGTCGTAGCTCATCATCCATAACCTTAAGGCGCACTAAAGATTTAAGGCGCGTCATTAAAGCTTTATCATTAATTGGCTTGGTCAAAAAATCATCTGCTCCCGCTTGCAAACCCCGCACTTTATCTTCTTGTGCATTTAAGGCAGTCACAATAATTATTGGAATAAATGATAGCTCCGGGTCTGATTTTATGATCTGGGTTGCCTCAAAGCCATCCATCTCAGGCATCATAACATCCATAAGTATAAGGTCTGGCTTTATTTCTTTTGCCTTCTCTACAGCCTGAATACCATTAGAAGCTGTAAAAACTTGATAATAATCTTGCTTGAGCTTAGCATCTAAAAGCTTCACATTGAAGTCTACATCGTCCACCACAAGTATGCGCGCAGTCATCTAATTATGCCCCATATATTTTACTATTTTTTCAAGTAGTTCGCTAAGTATTATGGGCTTTTCAATGTATTCATCAAACCTTGCATTATGAGCTTCACTGTTAAATTTCTCATGACTAAGAGCCGTAACCGCAAATATCGGAATATTTTTGAAATTTTCTAACATCCTTAACCTTATACAAGCCTCTATACCAGAAATACCAAAGATCTCAACGTCCATAAGTATAAGATCAGGTAAAAACTCATGACACTTGTTAACAACTTCATTGCCATTGTTAATACAAATGGTTTCAAAACCATTTTGTTGAAGGAAATAAGATAACATCTTAGAGTTTATTTCGTTATCTTCTACTATTAAAATCTTTTTGTTCATATAAAATACATACTCATATATTATTATTTAAAGCCACCAAACCAAGAAAAAATCAACTAAAAGAATGTTAAATTTTCAAACCATAGACGATTTATTAAAGCAAAAGCCAAAGAAAGTTGCCATCGCAGTATCAGGAGGGGCAGATAGTATGTGCCTTACACATTTACTTGCCGGTTGGTGCAAAAAAAATAATGTAGAGCTTCATGCATTAATAGTAGACCATAAATTAAGAACAGAATCATCAGATGAATCTGCCTCGGTTAAGTCATTTTTAATTAGCGAAGGTATAAATACATACATTCTAGAGTGGAAAGACGCAAAGCCAAAATCAGATATTCAAAATCAGGCGCGAATCGCTAGATATAACTTACTCACGCAGCATTGTAAGCAGTATGGCATAAAACATTTGTTTGTGGCACATACATTAAATGACCAAGCCGAGACAGTTCTAATGCGCATAATAAGAGGCTCTGGAGTAGATGGTATTAGCGGTATGGCGCCTAAGAGCACATACGGCTATATAACGCTTTTAAGGCCTTTACTAAAAATTGATAGAAAACAAATAGAAGAACACCTACTCAATGTAGGATGGTCTTGGGTCAACGACCCATCTAATTTAAACCATAAATATGATCGTATTAAGGTTAGATTTATTTTAAATTCCTACGCGAAAGAATTTAATAATCAGCTAATTTATAACCGCCTAAGCTTGCTTGCACAAAATGCCAGAGCCACAAAGAATTATTTAACCAAACGCGTAGATATTGCTTGGAAGAAATATGTGCGCATAAAAGAACTCAACTACTTAGAAATTGATAATTCCGTACACAATCTTCCCCAAGAGATTAAAAAACGTTTATTTGTTAGAGCATTTAAATACCTCAATCCAAAAGCCACTTCTCCTAGGCTTGCATCTCTTACGAACACAATAAAAGAACTAAAAACCTCAGCAAACCTTACTAAAACTTTAATGGACTGCTTGCTCCAAAAAAACATAAAAAATACCACTATTTGTTTAGAGCTCGGCAAAAACCCCCTCGCTTTGGATCTTAAAATCAATGAGGTTAACCTATGGCACAATCTAAAAATAACTGTTTATAAGCAAGGACTAGTTGCCAAACCTTTAGGAAAAAGCGGTTGGGAATATTTAAAGGGACTTGGCCTTACAAAACCAGCTAAAACCCCAATTGCAGCAATACATTCACTGCTTTCTATATTCGACGGTGACACTTTAGTTTCAGCGCCACAAATAAATTTCTCATCTCCAAATATCAGCGTAGACATATCAATGAATTAGTGCAATATTTAATATTGTTATAACGATACAATTGACTATTTGTGTTAGACCAAAAATTATCGCAAAAAGCATCTCAAACACTTATTGTATCCAAACAAATGCAACAATCTTTGAAGATTTTGCAAATGAGCTCCTCTGATCTATCTGAATATTTAGAAAACGAAATACAAGACAACCCTTTTGTTGAGTTAGAAACATCGCAAGAACAATTAAGTATAGTGGTTGAACAAGGGTCGGATGAGATAGACACCTCCAACTATTGGCAAGACGAAGATTACCTTAGGTATAACGTTGCAAACAGCAACCACACCACCTCAGATGAAAATATAGAATCTCACAAGATATCGCTCAAAGAGCATATTTTAGAACAAGCTAATATTTGCTTTATTCAAGAAAAAGATAAATTTATAGCAAGTTATTTAACCGACCTACTAGATCAAAACGGATACTTAAAAGAATCGATTGATGTAATGGCTCAAACTTTAAAATGCCAAAAACACGCAATTGAAGCTGTATTACAGAAGCTAAAAACTTTTGATCCCATAGGAGTTTTTGCCAGTGACATAGCAGAATGTCTTACAATCCAATTGCGCGAACAAGGCGTTATCGACAAAAAAATTTATGATCTTGTAGCAAATTTAGACATGATTGCAAAAGGCCACTTTGAAAAGCTAATCAAACAGCTAAAAATTAACCATGAGACTTTTGCCACCTACATGAAGATTATAAGATCTTTAGACCCCAAACCAGCAAGGAATTTTAACTATGAGTTTACTAGGTCAAAAATAGCCGATGCTTTCATCTATAAAAATCAAAATGGTGAGTTTGCAGCAAGGCTCAATCCGGCTGCATTTCCTACTATTTTTGTAAACAGCAAATACTTTGAGCAAGTTTACCAACACGCTAAAAGCACAGAGGAAAAAAAGTTTTGCTCTAATAAATTGCAAATTGCAAATTGGTTATTGCGCTCGGTAACTCAAAGGGCCGAAACTATATTGCGGGTAGTAACAAAGCTGTCGGAAGTGCAGCACGAGTTTCTCACTTCTGGGCTTGATTATCTTAAACCTATGACATTGTCAGATCTTTCTAAAATGCTAGACCTGCATGAAAGCACAATAAGTCGCATCAGCAATAAGTATGTAGGCACACCATTTGGAGTATTTGAAATTAAATACTTTTTCTCTAATGCCCTCTCCTCCAACATTTCGGAAAATTTAATTTCTACCCGTAGCGTTAAAAGTAAGATAGAGAAATTAATAGAGGCTGAATCTGAAACTAAAAAGATTCTCTCAGATGATGAAATAGCAAAACTCTTAACTGAGAGCGGAATTAACATCTCACGCAGAACTGTAGCAAAATATAGGGATATGCTAGGGATCAATCCTTCTCACCTTAGGAAGAAAAGGTTTTTGTGATTTATGCTACTTCGGTTTTAACTTCACTGCCAAGCTGTTCAACTAATGCAGAATCGTGATTAGTTATGCTGTCGTGAATTTCACTAGGATAATTATTGCCATAAGTCTTAATATATTCAGCTATCTTTGCATGGCCTTTGCTATAAGCAATTTGTTCTGGGCTTGAGTTAAATATCCATTCTAGGTAACCCCAAAATCCTGTATTTTTTGCACCATGCTCTAAAAGTGATTTAACTGCATCAAAATGACCATTCTCTGCAGCAAGTTGAATCGGCGTATATCCACTATTATCCTTTGCATGTATATTAGCGCCTTTTTCAATAAGTAAATTTATAACTGTAGATTTTCCGTGCTTTGCTGCATAATGCAAAGGAGTATATCCACCATTATTACTTACATTTACATCAGCATTTTGCTCAATTAAATATAACGCAACCTCAAGCTTGCCATTTTCAATAGCTTTATGCGATGCAGTATTCCCATAGTTATTTACTGCATTTTTATCAGCATTATTCTGAATAAGAGCTTCAGCAGCTTTATATTGCCCCTTTATAGCTGCCAAATGCAAAGGGGTATTGCCGTAATTATCTTTCGCATGAATATTAGCGCCTTTTTCGATAAGTAAATTTACAGCTGTAGATTGACCGTATTCTGCTGTATAATGCAAAGGGGTGAATCCACCATTATTACTTACATTTACATCAACGTTTTGCTCAATTAAATATAACGCAACCTCAAGCTTGCCATTTTCAATAGCTTTATGCAACGCAGTATTTCCATAGTTATTTACTGCATTTTTATCAGCATTATTTTGAATAAGAGTTTCAGCAGCTTCATACCGCCCCTTTATAGCTGCCAAATGCAATGCAGTATTCCCATACACATTTTTTGCGTGTATATTAGCGCCTTTTTCAATCAGTAAATTTACAGCCGTAGATTGCCCATATTCTGCTGCATAATGCAAAGGGGTGGATCCACCATTATTACTTACATTTACATCAACGTTTTGCTCAATTAAATATAATGCAACCCCAAGGTTGTAATTTTCAATAGCTTTATGTAATGCAGTATTCCCATAGTTATTTACTGCATTTTTATCAGCATTATTTTGAATAAGAGTTTCAGCAGCTTTATATTGACAATTTATAGCTGCCAAATGCAATGCAGTATTTCCATAATCATTTTTTGCATTCACATCAAAATCCTTTTTTATAAGCATCTCTATAACATCGACTTTTCCTTTATTAGCCGCTAAATGCAATGGGTTATTTCCATACTTTAATTTTAACTCCTTATAATCTTCTTCTAAAACATGCTCAACTGCGGCAATATAATTAGGGTCTTTAGCAGAAATTTTACTTTCTATAATTTTTTCCACAAACTTATCTAACTTATCTTTGGTAAAGGAAGGCTCATTTAAATTTTCATTCTGGAAAAATTTCTCTGCAGCTACTTTGGAATTATTAAGCAGTATTGAAGAACCTTCAAAATAGTATTTATTTTTAGTGTAAAATTTTATCACCTCATAAGAAATTGTACTTAGGTAAGTTTCTACTCCATGCTTTAAACTTTCTGAATTAATCACAAAGGATACATGGCTAATTCCAATTGGCGCATTGATAGCTATGCTTGCACCACAATTACTTAAGTTAGTTAATATATTATCTAAAAATACCTGAAATGGATCGCTCAAATGCTTTGAAGCCATGATGCTTTTAATTATTTCGCAACTATTATTAGACCAGCTATAATCATCTTTTGGAGAATACATAGTTAATACTGCCCCTAAAGGCAAGCACTTTACGCTATCTTTTGCGAGCCCTACAAAGCAACCAAGTAAATTAATTTGTAAAGGTTGTTTATTACTTGCTGCACGTAAAGCGCACCACAAATTCTCTATACCCTTATTTTGTATGTCATGAAATGTAAGTTTTTGATAATTATATTTATATAAATTTATATCAAATTCTTTATAAAGGGCGTTACTTCGATTACAACCAGCATGACTGTACACTATAATTTTAGTATTAGAATCAATTTTGCCAGTTAGGCTTAGAATATCCCCCTCAGTAATTTTTCGTTTACCATCACCGATAATAATATTCTCATTACCATCGTATAGGCCTTTTAACTTATCATAGCTGTCTTCAAGCCTTGGCCCAATTATTAAAACACTTTTGTACGCCATACCAAAGTAAATATTTATCTTTGTTGGCATTATATAATAAAATTTAATGAATTTCAAGTAATTATACCTATTTTACAATAACTTATTATACAGTAACTTAAATCTTTTAAGTAATTCGATGCTTGACTACTCCAAGCAATATGTAGAAACTGTTGCAAATGATGAATTAGGAAATATAGCAATGGAAAAGAACTACTCTTGGGTTAGGGATGCAAACTGGCCAAATTCTGTAAACAACAAAATATTAGATTGTTTACACGCAGAAAACAAAAAATGCGAAGAATTCTTTTCCCCACTTCAGGGCGAGGTAGATTCACTTTTTGCAGAGCTCAAAGCTAGGATAAAAGAAGATGATTCTACTGTGCCAGTAAAGGTAGATGATTATTACTACTACTCATACATAAAAAGCGGCCAGGATTACTGGACACACGCGAGAAAACATGAAAGTTTGTCGGCTCAAGAAGAGATATTGCTAGATGAAAATTTAGAAGCAGTTGGTAAAGATTTTTTCCATACTGGGGACGTTGAAGCATCTAAGAATCACAACCTACTTGCTTACAGCGTGGACCTTGATGGCTCAGAGCGTTATCAAATATTTATAAAAGATATACAAAGCAACAAGCTATTAGATAACAACGTTAAAGATGCCTTTGGGAGCATAGTGTGGCATATAAACAATCAAGGATTCTTCTATATACCCACTGGAGAAAACTGGCGGGCAAAAAAAGTTTTTTACCATGTTATTGGAACACCACAGTCTGATGATATTTTAATTTACGAAGAGAAAGATCAAACTTTCTCAGTCAACATTGGCTTATCCAGTTCTGAGCGCTATATGTTCATAACTACAAAATCTGGTAACAATAGCGAAACCTGGTATTTGGATCTTGAAAATCCTAACGCAAAGCTTACCGTTATATTGCCAAGGAAGCGAGATCACTTATACCACGTTACCCATCACGGTAATTATTTTTACATACTAACTAATGATAAAGGAAAAAATTATAGATTAGTAAGAGCAGAAACCCAAAGCCCAACGGAAAATTGGAAGGAAATAATAGAGCATAATCATGATGTCTATTTAATGGATGTGACTGCGTATAAAAACCACATAGTGGTAGAAAAGAAGATTTTAGGCCTAACACAAATCCAAATTATTAGACCCCTTCGGAAATTAGCTTCTGGTAGCAGGGTGGAAGGAGCACACGGAACAGAAGACCGGAGTGTATTAAATATACATGAGGATCTGAGTACCGGAGCGACGTCGCAACCTGCAGCAGAAGTAGAGTTTCCGGAGAGGTCTATTGAAGTAGCAAGCGAATGGTCAAAAGAAATTCATTTTAAAGATGAAGTTTATGATGCCTACCACATATTCACAACTTTTGATTCACCAGCAGTTAGATACCAATATTCTTCACTTGTACAACCTCGTTCAATTATGGAATATGAATTTACAACTAGCAAATCTACACAGTTAAAAATTCAAGAAATCCCGTCAGGCTACGATACTAAAGAATACCAAACCAAACGGGTATGGGCTATTTCTAATGATGGAGTAAAAGTTCCTATTTCAATTTTGTATCGAAAAGATTTATTCACACAAGATGGTAGCAACCCTCTATATTTATACGGATATGGATCTTATGGCATTGCTATTCCGCCAAGCTTTAGAACAACCGCATTATCACTTGTAAATCGTGGCTTTGTCTTTGCCATCGCTCACATACGTGGGGGAGACGACCTTGGATATGACTGGTATGAGTCTGCAAAATTTTTGACTAAAAAGCGCACTTTTGAAGATTTTATCGCTTGTGCTAAATCATTGATTGAACATAAATACACATCAAAAGGGCAAATAGCCATATGTGGTGGCAGCGCTGGTGGAATGTTAATGGGTTATTGCGCTAACAATGCTCCTGAACTTTACAAAGCAATTATAATGCACGTACCTTTTATAGACGTTCTTGAAACCATGCTTGATGAAACTCTACCACTTACACCGCTAGAATTTGAAGAATGGGGGAACCCTAAAGATCCAGCGTATTATGATTACATTAAATCTTACTCGCCGTTTGATAATATCACTGCCCAATCTTATCCAAATATCTTCATTACTTCAGGATTAAATGATCCAAGAGTTGGATATTGGGAGCCTACAAAATTTGCTTTAAAAGTTAGGGATTATAAAAAAGATAATAATCTTTTATTACTTAAAACTAACATGGATGCAGGGCACCAAGGTAAATCTGGCAGATATGATTCTCTTAAAGAAGTGGCAGAAGAATATATATTTATCCTAAAAACTTTTGGAAAATTGTAATGACAGAACATAAGAAGGTAAATAGATCTCTTCGGAAACTCGCTTCTGGTAGCAGGGTGCAAGGAGCCCGCGGAACGGAAGACCGGAGTGTATTAAATATACATGAGGATCTGAGTACCGAAGCGACGTCGCAACCTGCAGCAGAAGTAGAGTTTCCGAAGAGGTCTAATGTGTATTTAGCTTCCGATGCATCCGGCACTACAGTACTCAATGTTGCTGATGCAGTACTTGCTCAATTTCATAACTTGCAAGCTAAAAAGTTTATGTGGCCGATGATTAGATCACATGCGCAGGTAGATCATTTAATGAGTGTAATGAGAGAAAAACCAGGAATCTTGCTTTACACTATGGTTGATGAAGATATGGAAAATTATCTGCTAGAATCTTGCGGAAAACATGGGCTAACAGCAATATCCGTATTAGGGCATGTATTAGATGGCATTAGAGATTTATTTAAGTTGGAAAATTCTCTAAAAAAACCAGGCTTACAGCATAGAGTTTATGACGAGCATTATGTTAATAAAATCACAGCAATTGACTATACTCTAGCTCATGATGATGGTCAGAACCCAGATAACATTTACACAGCTGATATATTACTACTTGGGGTGTCTAGAACTTCTAAAAGCCCTACTTCACTTTATCTAGCGCAACGAGGATATAAAACAGCCAATATCCCTATTATCAAAGGGATAAAAGCGCCTATAGATTTTTCTAAATTTCAATCCACGCTAATTGTGGGGCTCACTGTATCTCCAGAAAAGTTAAAAAGCATTAGAGATAATCGCTTGAACTCTCTATTAAAACCTGGAACAAAATCAGATACAGGCATTGATAACTATACAGATATATCTTTTATTAGAGAAGAAGTTATAGAGGCGAGGAGATTTTTTGATGAACATTCTATACCAGTAATTGACGTAACCAACAAAGCAATTGAGGAAACTTCCGGAGAGATAATAAATATGTATAATTCTGAAGTTAGAAGATAACTATTGACCAATATTTAACATGAGTGTAACAATCGCAAATACAACTTTGAGTTGACTTATATAATTTTAGGAGGCAGTATGCGTAGTCCGAAAATAAATCCTTTGAGTAAATTTTTACATGTTGAATTTAGCACTATAAGGCAATTACTTAGTGCAGATAACTATTTCATAAATATGCAAATTGAGCAAGCCAGAATGCTATTTTTAGTTGCGCAAGTAGCTAAAAATGCTTTAGTAGAAAAAGCTTCTTCATATGGAATGAGAATGAACGTGCGCGTTCTACTGCCTCATCATAGATATGCCTCTAACTTGGAATCTGGCTTGCTATCGCAAGTAAGAGGCGCCGCAATGGTAAAAGCCCCACTGCCTAAGTCAGAATATCCGTTTAAAGGAGGGGATACCCTTGAAGGAATACAGGCACATTACCATCATATAGTGATGATTAATGAGCTTGCCCGTGGGGTAGGAGCTTATGAATTAAAATGGGCAGGTAGCAGAGGGTTAGGTACCAATAGAAGTGGACCATCTTTTGGTGGCAATCAAATGGATATTGCGCACAGCAAAGCTGGCCGAGAATGTTTATTAAATATAATAAAAAATGTTAGAGATGCTACTGGCGAGCTACTCTTCAGTAAAAGTGAAATTCAAGAAATTGAGCAAATTTTGAACAATCCTCAAAAAATGAAAGGTAAGTATGCTGAAAAAATCTTTGGTTATGATAAATGTAAAAAAATAAACGATGCGTTAGGTAGTGAGTTGGGCAAGCAAATGATTGATAATGTTTATATTTTTGAGATTAATTCCAGAGCGCAAAAAATTGAAGAGATTGTAGCTAAACTTAAAAGTGGGCCAGGGAAAACTTTTGCTCAAAGTATTGAAGGTAAGCTGTATTTATTTGATTATGATAATCAGTATGATATAAGCAAGGATGGTCCATTGATAAGATATTTAAATGGCGAAGAGGCTATTTTAAAATCAGGTGAGAAAATTCCTAGATTTGATGGAGATAGATTTACTAGGCAGATTTCTTGGATTTTCTGAAGCAGTTAAAATACTATAAGCAGAATCCTAGAGATGTGAAAAGAAGGTATGACAACATAAGATTGCATGCAGAAAAACATCTCGAGGAGGCGTTATGCGCAGGTGTTGGTAATATTACTGAAGGTGAGTGCCAAGAACTACGCGAGCGTTATGTATGTTACCTTCGTGGTGAAAATGGCCGCTATTCTGAGTTTGCAGGAATGCGCTATTCTAGTTTTGCATATGATCTTGTGGACAAGTACTATATCTATAATGGAAACTCTCTTGATCTTTTTGATATGTGCACAAAATCGTATGGAATAGATTACCCATCAGAAGACGAGCGACAGTATAGGTGATACAATAAAAGTTGTGCGCTGAAAATTTACGTGTTAGTTTCCGTGAAGAATAAAGGATATCTATATGAACTTGAAAGTAATATTATCAGCTTTTTTGATTGTGCTCGGCTGCTGTTTGTATGCAAATGCTGAAAAAAGTCAGTTAAAATACCCACAATATCAAGATGTATGGGGATATGATATCTCAGATGATGTTGATGCTTCTAGTGTTGCACCTTTACATATTGAAAAATATCAGATGGTGATTATATAATATCTTATCCTGACAAAGATGGGAAAAGCTTTAATGCCATAAACGTTTTCAAGGAAAAAAAAGAAATTCCCCAATGGGAGGGAGTTGGATAAGTATTTGAATTCTCAGAGCAAGAGGCTTCACCCAGGATCAGCTCGATTTGCATCCTTGAGCGATGGTAAGTTAATAACTACTGACACCAAGCTGCCTGGAAGCTCTACATACTATTTCTATACGCGTAGAACTTCTGGAAGCTTTGACGAGAAAGATAATGAATATGAGCTTTCGCCGATAGGTATTGCAACTCTTTGCAAAGATGGGAAAGAGTGCGTAAATGAGGTATACCCACTAGCCTTATCATTCATTAGGTTGGAAGATGATACTTTCTTTGCGTTTGACTCATCTTACTATCTTTTCATAAGATTCGACCGAGATTTCAAAACCAAATTTAAACCCCAACATACAGTGAAGCTCGATGGTAATCGTGAACTAAAAAGCAACTTCTACGTTTTACCGTATTCGAAAATTAAATATTTTCTTAAGCATGTAGCAGTGTGGTACACAGGCGAGTATAATGACGAGGTTAATCGCCGCATCGATCGCCAATTTCTTGATTGGCTTTATGAGGAAGAGCAAAAAGGAGCACTTGATTGATGGCATACATTGATTCTTTATACTTGGTGCAAACTTCTAAACCCTATAAGTAACCATCAGCTCCACTACTTTTTGGTTAGGCACCCTGAAGAAATCATGGGCAGATACTGCATTGTTGGATAAGAAAATATATAAAGATTTTCTTATTTTACCGAAGATACTATTATGATTAGAAATGAGAACTTCTTTGCTCAAAAAACACGATACCGAAGAATTATGCTTAATAATACCACCCTCATAAGCCCAAGTTGTTACTTCATGTAAATTGGGTACTTCTAAAAACCCAAATGATGCTGTTACAACAAATATATTTTTTTCCACTTCTTCAAAAAAGAACTTTTCAGCTTTAGGAACTCTTGGAACCTCTTTGGTGATAACGGAGAGCAAAATAACCTTCTCATGCAAAAATTTATTATGCCGCAAATTTATTACCAATGCATTTGGAATCTTTCCAGGATAATGCGACATAAAAACAGCACAGCCCGGTATACGATATTTATAACTTTTTTTATAGTCTGATAAAAAGGTATTAATACTAGAGCTACATAGTAATTTTTGCTCACTAAGCATTTTCTTACCAGACCGCCAAACCCAAATTATATAAGAAATGCCTGCGGTTATGAGCAATGTATACCAAGCTCCATCGAATATCTTAAATATATTGGTGATGAAGAAATTTGAATCTAATATCAAAAATGGTGAAAGCAGACCAATACTTTTAAATTTACCCCATTTCCATTTATAAATCGTGCTATATATAAGCAAAATACTACTTATAAGCATTACCCCAGAAACACTTAATCCATAAGCGACCGCAAGATTATCTGAGTTTTCAAATTTAATAACCGCAGTAATAGTAAGAATGCATAGCAATAAATTAACGGCAGGTATATATATTTGCCCACGATGTTTAGATGTATGAATAACTTTTAGTCTTGGTAAATATTCCAGCATTATGGCTTGCCACGCTAGGGAAAATACTCCAGAGATAATAGATTGCGATGCAGTTATGGTGGCGATTGTTGCAAGTATAATAAGCGGGTAAAGAACTATTTCTGGAGCGAGATTATAAAACGGGCTATTTATAGCTGCAGGATTTTCCAATAATAACGCACCTTGACCAAGGTAATTAAGTGCAAGAGCAGGAAATACAAAATACACCCATGATGTTTGTATAGAGCGCCTACCAAAATGCCCTAAATCTGCATATAAAGCTTCAGCTCCCGTTATAACTAGAATAGCAGCACCCAAAGAAATAAATCCGGCTATCCCATTAGAAATTAAGAAATTAATAGCATAATATGGTGATAGCGCTCTAAAAATAGACGGATTTTGCAAAATACCCATAACACCTAATACAGATATTGCAACAAACCAAAGTATCATGATAGGGCCAAAGTATGTGCCTATTAGGTCACTCCCGCGTCGTTGCAGGGCAAATAATCCAAGCAGTATTGTTATGGCGATAAGCACTATATGCTTTGGATTTAACACAGTGATAAGCTGCAGCCCCTCTAATGCACCTAGGACTGATATTGCAGGTGTTATTACACCATCGCCAACTAAAAGTGCTCCCCCAAAAATTCCTAACGCTATTGGCAATGATTTCCATTTTTTAAGGCGATATTTTGAGGTAAGTAAAGCTAGGGTCAGCACCCCACCCTCGCCTTGATTATCGATTTTTAATAACACGTAAACGTATTTTATGGTGGTCATTAAAATCAGCATCCAAATAAACAGGCTTATGATGCCTAATATATTATTCTCTATCACCGATAAAGACGCTATCGTGAAACAACTTTTTAGTGCGTATAAAGGGCTAGTGCCTATATCACCATAAACAACACCAATTGCTCCGATAAGCATTTTTTTAAAATCTTCATCATGCTGTTTCATTTATACTCGTAATCAAATTACAAAGGCTTACCTACAATAGTATGACCAAACCTCTTAGATACAATATATATCTTTGAAAAATCTACTCTATGTACAAATATTTATTTTGATGATAAACCTATTTTACAGTTTTCAATTATCAGATTCCGCCAATGAAAAAGTTTATAATCCTCTTATGTTTAGCGTGTTCTGGATGCTCTTGTAACAACGACGACTTAACTGTGTTACAAGTGATAAAACCTACGGATAAGTACCTTAATTGCGCTAAGCTTCAAGAAGAATTGATGGTCGCTGATTTTGCTATTAGAGAAAATATATCACGCATGGATGCCGCAGCAGCATATGCTAAAACTCCAAACTGCTTAATATCTGCTAAGCTGCAAATAGAAAGAGCTCAAAATATGGCTGAAAACAGAGTGGACTATTTGCAAACACTCATTCGCAATAAGGGGTGTAATGCTCCAGCGCCTTAAATAAAGTAGCAATTGTTAAGTGTTTAACCTGTACTGATTTTCTTAAACAGTTAACAAATAACTATTGACCAATATTTAACATGAGTGTAACAATCGCAAATACAACTTTGAGTTGGTTTATATAATTTTAGGAGGCAGTATGCGTAGTCCGAAAATAAATCCTTTTAGTAAATTTTTACATGTTGAATTTAGCGCTATAAGGCAATTACTTAGTGCAGATAACCAATTAATAAATATGCAAATTGAGCAAGTCAGAATGCTATTTTTGGTTGTCCAAGCGGCTAAAAATGTTTTAGTAGAAAAAGCTTCTTCATACGGAATGAACGTGCGCGTTCTGCTACCTAATCATAGGTATGCCTCTAACTTGGAATCTGGCTTGCTATCGCAAGTAAGAGGAGCTGGAAATGTTACAAGTGAAGCTTCAAGTAGAGCTATTGTTAATATGCCAAAACAGTATTATGGAACTTTTGGCAGTAGACCAGCTTCCAATATTGAAAGAGCACTTAGTGTGGTTAGCAGCAGAAGTAGTGAGCTGCTAAAGCAATCTGAGCAACTTACGACATTTGAAAAGTTATGCACTAGTGCAAACAATATAATTCGTACACCGGTAATTGTAGGCGCTGCCGCAATGGCAAAATCTCCGCTGCCTAAACCAAATTATGAATTTAAAGGTGGTGATAACCTTGAAGGAATACATGCGCATTACCATCGCATACTGATGATTAATGAGCTTGAAGGTGGCAAAAAAGCTTATGAATTTAAATGGGCTAAGACTGATAAAAGCGGACCATCTTTTGGTGGCAATCAGATGGATATTGCTTATAGTGCTGTTGGCAGAGAATGTCTATTAGGCATAGTAAAAAATGCTAGAGATACCAATGGTCAACTACTTTTCAGCGAGAGCGAGTTCAAAGCAATTGAGCAAATTTTAAAGCAACCTCAAAACATGGTCGGCAAGAATGCTGAAAAAGTTTTTGATAACCCTGCCAAAATGAAAAAAGCAATGAGCAGCGAATTTGGCAGGCAAATGATCGATAATGTTTACCTTTTTGAGATTCATTCTAGGGCACAAAAAATTGAAGGAATTGTAACTAGCCTTAAAAATGGGCCAGGGAAAAATTTTGCTCAGAGCACTGAGGGTAAGCTATATATATTTGACTATGATAATCAGTATGATATAGGTAGTGACAGCCCATTGGTAAGGTATCTAAATGGTGAAGAAATCACCTTAAAATCAGGGGAAATAATTCCTAGATTCACCAAAGGGAAGTTTACCGGAGAGGACTTTTTTGATTTTCTTACACATCTAAAATATTATAAAAATCATCCTAGAGATGTAGAGAGAAGATATAAAAACATAAAAGAACATGTAGAAAAATACGTTGAGGAAGAACTATACGCAGGTGGTGGCGAAGTTGCTACTGAAGGTGAGTGCTTTAAACTACTAAATATTGATTGGTATCATGATGACCAGGACAGATCTAGGCGGCAAAAAGAGTTGCGCTACGTCAGTTTTGCAGAAAATCTTGCAAAGAAATATTCCGATCGTGATATCGTTTCAAAGTGCGAAGAACTTTATGGAGCCGAGGCTTATGGATTTTCACCAGAATCTAAACAGGAACCTGAGCCTGAGCAGAAAGAATCATCTAGATGGTGGGGGTGGTAGCAATGGGTGGAAGGTGTCATACATGCAAATATGCGATGGCACTTTTTTTTTTGCAAACCCAGTTTGTATCAGCTAATAATTTAAAATAATAGATGTGCATATGGACTTCAAAATAATACTATCAGCTTTCTTAATTATATTTGGTTTTTGTTCTCAGGCTAATGCTGGCAAGGATAAGCTTAAATACCCCCCATACCCAGATGTATGGGGGTATGATATTTCAGATGACTCTAATCAAGAGTTTCCATTTTTGTGTATTGATAAAAGTGAGGATGGTGACTATACGATATCCTATTCCGACAAAGATGGGGAAAGCTTTAATGTTATAAATGTTTTTAAAGGAGGAAAAAAGAAATTTCCTAATTGGAAGGAATTAGATAAATATTTAGACTCAGAGGACAAAAGAATGTTTTCTGGATCAGCTCGATTTGCATCCTTAAGCGATGGTAAGTTAATAGCTACTGGTTATAAGCTGCCTGGAAGTTCTCCATATTATCAGTATGTGCGTAGGACGCCCGGGCACTTTGATGAGAAAGATAATGAATACGAACTCTCACCAATAGGTATTGCAACTCATTGTAAGGGAGGGAAAGAGTGTATAAATGAGGTATATTTTTTGGCCTCATCTTTCATTCGGTTGGAAGATGATACTTTCTTTGTGTTTGACTCATCTTACTATCTTTTTATAAGATTTGACCGAGATTTTAAAACCAAATTTAAATCTCAACATACAGTAAAGCTCGATGATAATCGCGAATTGAAAAGCAACTTCTACGTTCTACCATATTCGAAAATTAAATATTTTCTTGAACATGTAGCAGTGTGGTACACAGGCGAGTATAATGACGAGGTTAATCGCCGCCTCGATCGCCAATTTCTTGATTGGCTTTATAAGGAAGAGCAAAAAGGAGCACTTGAGTAAATAAAGAAACTTTTGGCGAATGTTTTGATTTGCTCTGTCGTCTCTATACCCTTTGCCAACTCTTAATATAACACAAAGCAGTGATGGGGCGAACAACGGGAATCGAACCCGCGACCTCAAGTACCACAAACTTGCGCTCTAACCAACTGAGCTATGTCCGCCATGAGTTCTGCGCTAAAAGTATAATGGTGGAGAGAGAAGGATTCGAACCTTCGAACACCGAAGTGGGCAGATTTACAGTCTGCTGCCTTTGACCGCTCGGCCATCTCTCCACAGCTTTAATATTAAAAGCGGGGCTAATTCAAACACAAACCGGAACCAATAGCAAGAATTTTATTATGAAACGTTGAAATTAATTTTGCATTCACCGTTGAGCCAGACAAAGAAAAGCATATTGTTATCTAGTGTAATTGCATTTAAAATGGCATGCGGAATTTAATTATAATATTATTATCCCTTATGGTCTGCACTACTGCGGAAGCAAAATTATCAGAGCAAATTCGAGCCGTAGTTATTGGCCCAGAGTCTGGTGAATATGGATACGAACTCAACTTAATTACCGATGAAGATAGCAAGGTTATGAATGCTTATCCTGGTAATCAATACCAGCCATCTATCCTAGGGGTTATACAAAAAATTAAAGAAGACTATCCTAATTTGAAAAAAATTGGTTTATCAGTTGGTTGGTATGCAAGTAGTGACAAAGCTGAAAACATTAAGATACTTCCTAAAGCACAGGGTAATGAAGGCCCATATTGGGAGGTAGCTGGATACATGCGCGATACCGCTGAATCCATTACAAAACATGATTTAGGTTATTATATTTGGCAAGGAACACCTACGGACAAGTCAGTAATTGAATTATGTAGCTTATTGAAAGATGAAGGATTTGAGATCACATTTTATCCATTTATTTTTGTAGACACCTTAGAGCAAACATGGAGGGGAAGTATAAAAGCTGATTCCGATAGTGGAATTGAACATTTTTTAAATGAATATAGCAAATTTATCCTTCACTATGCATCACTGGAGTATCAAGGCACTAAACTGAAAGATTTGTTAAGCGGGTTTATTATAGGCACAGAACTGGAATCTTTAACTAAATACAGAAGCCCGACTACCAAAGAATTTAAATTTGTTGATGGGTTAGTAAAGCTGGCTGCAGCATCTAGGGAAATATTAGGTAAAAATACCGAAATATCTTATGCTGCTAACTGGAGCGAGTATGCGATGGATAATAATGGCTGGAGGCATTTAGATAAACTATGGGCTGATAAAAATATAGATTACGTAGGGATAGATGCTTATTTCCCATTACTACCTATGGCAATGGATCAAAGCTTATTAACACCAGAAGATATAATGCGCGGTTGGCAAAGCGGGCTAAACTATGATTATTACTTAGATGCAGGGGTAGAAAAGGAATTATCCCCAGAATATGCTTTGCAAAATTTAGCGCATTGGTGGAGCCATGCACATAAAAATCCTGATGGAACTTTCAGTGAATGGGAGCCAAAAGGTAAAAAAATAGTTTTTACAGAAGCTGGATACACCTCTGTTGATCACACTGCAACAGAGCCATGGGCTTATGTAAATGTGCAAGCGGATGGCTTAGCACTTCCTTCTGGATCTAACGGGATAGTCGATTTTAGAAATCAATATGTCGCATATCAAGGATCTCTTAATTTTGCTGAAGCAATTAATGCTAAACCGGAAACCAAAAATATGATTTCTGATATTTATTGGTATAATTTAGACCCCAAAGGGCCCACTGATTCCTGGGGGCATAGCCATGAAATGAAAATTAAAGAATATGAGAACTCCTTAGAAAATGGAGATTTAGTGCAACCTTATAATATTTTAGCTGATCCATTGCGCTAATAACTTTTAATAAGTAGGCAAAACACCGAAAATAAGGTGTTTTTTGTTTAATGATAGGGCTTGAATGATGGTTAAGTTTGCTCTATATTATTAATAATTGGGTATAACTTTTATATGGGTTTTAACATGGAATATACAAAACAAGTCTTTAGCGCTAAAGAGGGAGTTAAGTACGACGACGGCCTGCGCGCATATATGCTTTCAGTCTATAATTATATGACTATAGGATTAGGGATAACCGGCCTTCTCGCATATGCAGTTGCCAACTTCCCTCCTTTATTTAACTTTATTTTTGGCACACCATTACAATGGGTTGTAATGCTTGCGCCACTTGCTATGATTTTCCTGGTTATGCCTAGAATGATGGGCCTATCTCTTGGGAACGCACAAATGACTTTCTATGTTTTCGCAGGATTGATGGGGTTATCACTATCTTCACTATTTGCTGCATTTACTGGAGAAAGCATTGCTAGAGCGTTGTTTGTTACTGCGTCTTTATTCGGTTCTATGAGCCTTTATGGATATACCACCAAAAAAGATTTATCTGCTATGGGTTCATTTATGATCATGGGCTTAATAGGTATTATTATTGCATCTCTTGTAAATTTGTTTATGCAAAGCTCTGCTATGCAATTTGCAATCTCAATTCTTTCTGTAATAATTTTCACAGGTTTAACTGCTTATGATACACAAAGAATCAAGAGTATTTACTACCAAGTTGCTGGTTCTTCAGAGTTAGCTAGCAAAGTAGCCATTTATGGCGCACTTAGCTTGTATATGGACTTTATTAACCTATTCATACAAATGTTGCAGTTGTTTGGTGAACGCAAATAAATCTGCAACTTAATAAGCCTGTATGACCACATTATTAGACAGATTAGAAGAGCTTCTAAAAGACCCTCTCAAGGTTTCTTCAGAAGCTTTTCTTTTATTAGCTATAGCTACTGATTTAAGTATAGGAGCTATTAAGCTTAATGAACCCTATAAGAATGAGCCTACACTATTACATTGGGCAGTTAAGACTAACTTTAATGAACTAATTGAACATCTAATTAGTGCTTATGGCAAAGATATCGATTTTTCCATCACAGATTCAGAAGGCAGAACAGCCTTAGATTTAGCACGCTCATTAGACAACAATAAGGCACTAGAGATGATTGTGGCTGCGGCGCCGCAAGAAACAACAACAGTTTATACATCAAGTTTACCGGGTTATCTCAGTTTGAATACTGATATTGACCTCAATCAAAACAATGCTTTGGTTAAACAAACGCCTGAAGTAAAAGAGGTGTTAGGGGATTAATAAAAAGCCAAACTTAAAGATAAGACTGGGTTCTTTGGGGGGCGAGCCCCATAACTGTTGAAAGTGCTAAGAAATATAAAAGCCATAAAAAGAGAGTGTGTTTTAATTTAATAAAAAGCAATAATGCAAACAACGGGTTGCCGTTGTACAGCACTTTCAACAGTTATGGGGCGAGCGCATAGCGCTGCACCAGGCCTGCAAAATCTCCTTTAAAGATTCTGCTATAGCAGCAGTATAAAAAAGGCATGTTAATATCTTGGAAATAGTTTAGCTTCTATTTAACAACCTATTCCGCAACTCATTAAACTTAGTAAAATCGTGTTTAAAATTTATCACGGCGGTGCCAGCTATTTTATCATGTAGGCCTTGTTTATTAGCACTAAATGCAACCATTATAAAACCAAAGCCGAAAGGCACAGCTGATATAACATAACCTAAAAATCTAACTATAAGCCTAAGCAAGCTTGGTTTCTCTAAATTTTTGGCAGTCACAACTTTACAGGCACACATCCATTTTCCTGGCGTAGTACTATAAAAAAACCAAAAGGTTATTATATAAGCCCCTATCATTATAAAGCTTATAAGTTGAACGATTAAATAATTTTTGAAAAAATCATTCTCCCAAAGTTTTACAAAAATCATCTCTCCCGTTATTATCTCCCCAGCAGGAACTTCAAGAGAAAGCTCATTGATAAGAATATCTGAACTTCTACCAGCAAAAACAACATCTGCTATAAACCCCATTATCGGAGCTAGAACTAAGATCATTATCAGCAAATCTATACTTGCCGCAACAATGCGACGGTGAAGTGATGCATATTCGACTACTTGTCCTTTTTCTTGCATAAAAACTAACCTATTTTTGTTAACCCACCCATGTATGGTACCAATACTTCTGGAACAGAAATAGTACTATCTTCATTTTGATAATTTTCAATAATTGCAACCATAGTTCTACCAATTGGCAAACCAGAGCCATTAAGAGTATGCACCAATGTATTTTTAGTGCCATGCAATTCTTTATACCTTGCTTTAAGCCTACGAGCTTGAAAATCTCCACAATTAGAGCAACTTGAGATCTCTCTATATTTATTTTGCCCAGACAGCCACACTTCTATATCGTATGTGCGAGTTGAAGAAAAGCTAGTATCTCCAGAGCAAAGCAACATAACTCTATATGGCAAATTGAGTCTTTGTAGAATGGTTTCCGCAGCAGAGCGCATACGTTCATGTTCCGCTTCAGATTCTGAGCTACGCGTAATGCTAACTAATTCCACTTTAGAAAACTGATGCAAACGCACCATCCCCTTAGTATCCCGCCCAGCACTGCCCGCTTCTGACCTATAGCAAGGGGTATAACCTGTAAAGCGCAATGGTAAATTCTCTTCAGAAATTATTTTATCTAACATTAAGTTAGTAAGCGGAACTTCAGCTGTAGAAATTAGATAATGGTCAGTGGTAGTTTTAAAGAGATCTTCCTCAAATTTAGGCAATTGTCCTACTCCAAACAACGCATCCGCCTTCACTAAGTGCGGGGCAACTACCTCTGTATATCCAAATTCATTAGTATGAATATCCAACATAAAATTTACTAATGCGCGCTCCATGCGAGCAAGTGCCCCTTTTAGATATACGAAACGAGAACCAGAAACTTTTGCAGCTTGCTCAAAGTCTATCATCCCAAGTTTTTCGCCTATATCAAAATGCTCAAGCGGTGTAAAATCGAACCTACGAACCTCGCCCCACCTTTTTATTTCTTGATTATCATTCTCATCTTTACCAACTGGCACTGCTTCGGCCAAAATGTTAGGCAAGCTACAAAGAATTTGATCAAGTGAATTCCTTAAAGCGTCTTGCTCCGCCTCTAAAGCTGGAATAGTGCGTTTGAGCTCTTCAGATTCCGCAAGTAAACCGTCAATCCCCTTCCCTTCTTTTTTATATACTGGGATTAACTTAGAAAGATCATTTCTTTTGCTTTGATATGTTTGGAGCTTAGTTAGCACCGATCTAAGCTTTTCGTCAATCTCCAATATCTCCGCGGCTCTTGCAGAAAGACCGCGCTTCTCCATGCTTTTATTAAACGCTTCTGGGTTTTCTCTAATAAATTTTATATCGTGCATATAGTTTATATTATTTAGCTCTATTAATTCTTTTGCATATTAGAATAGATATTTCATAAAGCAAGACCAAAGGTACAGCAAGCGCTACTTGGCTTAGCACATCTGGCGGGGTTATTATAGCTGCAACTAAAAAAATCAGCACTATGGCATATCTTCTAAAAGACACTAATTTTTCTACTTTTAAAAACCCTACATGCACAAGTAAAACGAGAACTAGAGGAAGCTGGAATGCAGCACCAAAAGCGATAATTAAACTTATCACGAGCGAGATATACTCACTTATCTTTGCCTCTAATATAAGTGGCATGCCCACCGATAAATCACTTTCAAAGCTGATAAAGAAGCTCCATGCCAAAGGCATTATGTAGGCATAAACTAAAAAAGCCCCAGTAAAGAATAATATGGGCGAGAAAACTAAATACGGAATAAAAGCCATACGCTCTCGTTTAAAAAGCCCTGGCGCGATAAAACGATAAATTTGCCATGCCACTATTGGTGCGCTAAAAAATACCCCTGTGAAAATGGCTAACTTTAATTTAGTAATAAAAGCTTCTGTAAGGCTTGTGTATATTAGGTTCCTGGAAAGATTCTGTGCTGCCATCACTTCGGTAAGCGGGTTAAGCAAAAATTGGAATATCCTATCGGCAAATAAGTAGCTTATGCATATAGCTACAAACATTATACAGATTGATATTATCAATCTTGTTTTCAGCTCTTTTAAATGTTCATTTAGGGTCATCTTCATCTTTAAGGTATGGCTTTATCTTTTCTAGATCATAAACTTTTTGTGGGTTACCATCTTGGTCTAAAATTATTTTTACATAATCATCGTTTGAATTTTCCTCCAGTTCTGAGCTTAAGTAGGCCAAAAACTCATTATAGTGCTCTTTTATATTGGCCCATATTTTGCGCAGAGATCTTATAACCTCAACCATCTCCTTAGGCCCAAGCACAATAAGCCCTACAATTCCCACAACTATTATTTCTGATATTGAGATATCTAACATTTTAGTAATATACTTCTCGTAAATTAAGAGTTGGCAAAGGGTATAGACGACAGGAAATTTGGAAAAGTGGGAGGGGCAGCAATGGAGAGCACCGTAAGCCTATATCAATAGGTGCGGACGCGGAGAAATTAGCTGCGACGCTACAATTTTTCAAATTAACGGAGTATACACCTTCATAACTTTAATTACGAGCATAACATAAGTTATGTACTAATTCACGCGCATTAACCAGTTATTAATCTTTATTTGCGATTATAAGAATACCGATACATTAAACCTAGGTAAGATATGAGAACTGATAAAAACGCTTTAAAAGCCGCAATTCGCAGAAAGGATGCGAATAAAATACTAGAGATTATACGGGCACAAGAATCTGTAAAAGATCGTGTGCTTGCAGAGATAATCCCGTGGATGGGGGAAAGTGACCCTATTACCCTATCAACAATAATAACCGAGCAAATATCAAAATTTAGCTCTAATGGATTAGGATTAGCTGTTATAAGCGCATTACAAGAAGGACAAGAGCAAATTGCATCACTGATAATGGATTCCGGTATTGTGCTAATTAGTGCAAAGGATGAAAATGACATAACACCTTTAATTGTCGCAGCTGCAAATGGGTATGAGGATTTTGCAGACAAATATTTAAAGAGCAGGATATCTAAAGAAGGTTTAGACGCGCTTATTGCTGCAGCTCAAGGTGATAATGAAGACTTTATACAGTTACTTTTAGATAATAAAGTCGATGTTAATGCAGTTGATAAAATCGGCGCTACTGCCCTTATGCACGCTGCAGATTTTGACAACTTAGATGCAGCAGAATTTTTACTGGAAAATGGCGCCGAAGTTAATATCGTTGATCAATCTGGAGCTACAGCTCTTATGTATGCTGCTGAATCTGGCAACTTAGAGGTAGTAAAATTTTTACTGGAAAATGGCGCCGAAGTTAATTCGATTAATAAAACCGGAGCCACCGCACTCATGTATGCTGCTAAATCTGGCAACTTAGAGGTAGTAAAATTTTTACTGGAAAATGGCGCCGAAGTTAATTCGATTAATAAAACCGGAGCTACCGCACTCATGTATGCTGCTAAATCTGGCAACTTAGATGCAGCAGAATTTTTGCTGAAAAATGGCGCTGATATTAATGCTATTGATCAATCTGGAGCT